>CAZUQY010000071.1:0-11471 GCA_964622935.1 uncultured Bacteroidales bacterium
TATTTCAGTCTACGTAGCTTTTGTTTTATTTCGATTTCCACTTACAATCTCTCAATGCTCTATTTGTTTAATACCAATGGGTGTGTAAACTCATTGGTAGATTGCAAGATAATTACACTAGCTTTTCAAAATTTCTACTACCGTAAAATTTAGCAGGGCTTAGTACATCAGAAACTTTTAATAGTCTGGATTATCCTTATGCCAAAGAGCTAGCAATCCAACTCTTGAATAAGAATGAAAACGAAACCAAAAATAATAACTGAGTATGAGAATTGTATTTATTTATTTTTTTACCACCTTCAAATTCATAACACCTCCTACTGATGTACTTCTTAGATTGTAAACAGCGGGACGCAATGCTTGTAAATCAATTATTGTATTAAAATAAGAACTTTCCGTTGAATACTGCTTTTTATATACAATCCTTCCGAGGTCATCAAAAATTTCCAGAACAAAGGCCTCTGTCTCTAAATTCTCAATAACCACATTTAACTCATTTGTAAATGGATTTGGGAAAGCATACATATTAGGCTGACCACTTGTGTATTCGTCACAATTAAGTGAGATTACATTATAAGTTGTTATCCTGCAATCTATATCAACCTGTTTTAAGCGATAGTAATTATCTCCTGCAAACATATCATCGTCAACAAAATGATAATCGACTAACTCATTTGAGTTCCCGGCTCCTTGAAGTCTAGCAATTTCATAAAACTCAATTTCTCCATTAGACTTTTCTAAGATAAAGTAATCATTATTTGTTTCGGAGGCAGTTTGCAATTCAATTATTGCATTTTTATCATCGCAAGCTGCTCTAAAGCATGTCAGTTCAATTGGTAAAGGCAACTCTGAATTCTTCGCTCCAAAAGTAATCTGTCTTTCACTTTTAGTGCCAAGTGGTATATATATTTCCGATGTGATTTCTCCACTAATGTAATTGCTACTTGCAGTCCCTCCAGCATCTATCCATATTCCATCCCAATAGGCAATAGTTAAATCCTCTGAGTTAAAAACAGGACCTGGTTCACAAAAATCATGGATGCTACACGGATCATTATTATTCCAATATAACGTTGCTTTTAAAGCCGAGCCAGAATTTACTAACCAGTATTCTCTATTTGAAGTGTGGGTCAATGGGTCATGATGTGTCCATGACGTATACCACCATTGATGTAAGCCCTGATTTGAAAAATTGTATCGGGCGTTTACTGTCGTCGTAGATGCGCCAGGGTCCAATCCAATAGGAGCCCAAATTTTATAAATTTGAGGGTCACCTGCTAATCCCAAATCTCTATTTATAATATTACCAGTTGGTAATATTATAGGATCACTACAATCTGTTTTCTCAACAATACCATCAGCAAAACTGTTTGCATTACCAACACTACAGGTTGCCGAGCTACCAAGTGTAACTTTAAGCAATGGATTAGCAAAACTAACAATGCCATTAGTGAAAATTGCACTTGTATTAATCTCCATATCATCTTGTAAATCAATAGTTGAAAGTACCGTTTGATTAAATATAATATTAGCAAAAGAACTTCCACCTGATTTCACTTCCTGTGAACCTTCTCCATTAAACGTAACTGTTGAAGTTGCATTTGCATTTACAGTTCCATGATTCGTCCAATCTTCATAATTTTCAAAAAATGAACCTGCATTTAAATTAAGGATACCTCCAGGTACTCCAGTTAGGTTAGTAAATTCCTTGTTTCTAAAAGTTTTGTCTGTTAATACTGTAAGAGTAGAAGCTTCATATACATTAGTAATAGCTAATGCATCTTGCATAGTATTAGCATTAAAATCAATATCTCCACCATTAATTATTAGGTTTACATCTTTAAAATATCCATTTGTTCCTAAAATATCTTTAGATGAACCAGTCATATTTACATAATCACTAGGTCCTTGTTCAAATGTTCCATTATTAGTGAAATTTCCTGCAATAAATAATCCCATATCAGGAATAATTGTTCTAACTAAAATAGTGTTAGAACTTCCACTAATTCCACAAGAATTTCCAGCTCTTACTTTATAATAATAATCTGTATTTTCTGTTAACCCAGTAACTACTTTAGAAAGAACATTTCCTACATCTAAGTCTTGGTATCCACTTAAAAAAGAGCTAAACGAAATATTTTCGCTAGCATCTAAATAATATGTAGTCACTTCGGCAACTGAATTCCAATTTGCAATAAATTGTGTACTAGTCATACCAGATCCAGCTGTTGCTAAAGGACCTATAGGAATACCAGAATGAACTGTAATTGAAATATTAGCACAAGGAGTAGTGTTACAATCTCCAAATCTCCTAGCATAATATGTTGTTGTTGTTGCAGGGCTTACAATTTGAGATGTTGTTGCCCCAACATATGTTCCTCCACAACTTCCGCTATACCATTGATATACAGATCCAGTACCACTAATTCCTCCACTTAAAGTTAAAGTTGTAGAACTTCCTGTACAAATTGGATTACTAGTAGCAGTAATTGATGCAGGAGCAGTTGATTCTACTTTAACTGTAATTGCAATACTTTCACAAGATGTAGTATTGCAATCTCCTTCTTTTCTAACATAATATGTAGTTGATACAATTGGAGAAACATCTAGAGTAGTCCCTGTTCCAAGGCTTGTTCCTCCGCAACTTGCAGAGTACCAATTGTATGTTGCTCCCGAACCGTCTATTCCTCCACTGGGTATTAATGTTATTGTAGCTCCAGGACAAGTATTGTCATCATCAGAAACAAGAGCAGTAAAATCTGTAGACTCAGTTTTTACAATTACTGTATTATTTACACAAGCAGTTGTTGTGTTACATATTCCTTCTGCTTCTACCCAATATTGAGTACTAGTAGTTGGATTTGCATTGTAAGTGTTTCCAGTTCCTACTAGCGTGCCTCCGCAACTTGAAGTGTACCATTTCCAACTTGCACCAGAACCAAGGCTACCTCCATTAGGACTTAAAATTTTAGATGTCCCATAGCAAGTATTATTGTTTGTAATATTAATTGCTGTGGCTGCTGTAGAAAATGATTGAACAACAATTGTTTGAGATGTTGAATTTGCGGTAGAACAAACAGATCCATTTCTAACAACAGCTCTGTATTCCCAGAAACCTTCTGAAGAAGGCGTCTCTGAATAGGTTGTGTTAGTATTTGCAATATCGCTCCATCCACCACCATCAACTTGTTTTTGCCATTTTTCAATAGTTCCATTATATCCAGATAATGTCATTGTTCCTGTTCCTAATCCATTACAAATAGGAGTGTTGCCACCAGATATTGACCCACCAACAGATGTAACATCAACAGTTATGTATTCATTGTGTCCATGAGTCCATCCACCCCATCCACAAGCTCCGTTATTTGGGTGAGTGAGCCATTTATGGTAACCTGCACCTACAAGAGTATATTGATAGGATTCTCCTGTTGCTCCAGAAAAAACATTCCAATCTGGGTCATCATCTGGGTTTTTACACCAATGAAATAATGTTCCGTTTCCACCTGTTCTGGAAACTGTTACTGGATCTCCTTGACAAACATTTGTACTGCTAATAGTTATAGTACCTAAGTCTGGAGTTGCATCAACAGAAACTGTTACAGTATTTGAATATAATGTTCCGCAGTTATTTGTCTCTTTACGTCTGTATTGAGTGTTTTCTGTTAGTCCTGTTGGTGGGTCGTATGTAGAACTTGTTGCACCAGAAATATCAGTCCAAGAACCTGTGCTTTTTTGCCACTGGTATGCCCAAGTTCCGTTTCCTCCACTTGGAAGAGTTGTATTTGTAAATGCAACAGGATCTCCACCTGTACAAATTGTTTGATTACTGCTAATTCCTCCTCCAGATATAGCATCACTTACTGTAATAGAACGAGGTGCAGAATTTGTTGAAGAACAGACACCACTTGTTATTACTGCTCTGTAATCCCAGTCACCTAAAGATGATGGAGTTTCTGAATATGTAGTTGTGGTATTTGCAATATCAACCCAAGCTCCTGCATCAACTTGTTTTTGCCATTTTGTTATGCTTCCTGTATGTCCAGATAATGTCATTGTACCGGTTGCAATTCCATCACAAATAGGAGTTGTCCCTCCAGAAATTGAACCGCCAACAGAAGTAGGGTCAACTGTAACAGTATTGTTTGCACAGCTTGTATTATTGCACATCCCACTTCTTAATACGTAGTATGTAATATTTGAAGTTGGAGATACGTTAATTGATGTCCCATGATCAATTGCTATACTAGAAGATAATGAAATGTAATCAATATCCATTGTAACACCGGGTGCAGTACACCAATCGAAACGCCAACCTTTTATATTGCTATTTGTCCAATTTGTGTGAACAGACATATCAATAGTTAATATGTGCCACGCATTATCACTAGTCAGAGCTGATTGTACATATTGTGCTCCATTAGCAGCAGGATAACCTGTATTTGTAAAAAATATTTGTGCAGAACCAGCTGTTCCAGCTGTAACTTTATATCTTATTTGTATATATTTGTATGTGGTTGGGTCAAAAGAGCCTATAGATTCCATATTGATCATTGGATCATTAGATATAGATGTCACATTTAATATTCCATTCACATTATTAACAGTGGTGTTTGGTGTGGTATATGGCAGTGCATCCCATTCTTGAGTAAACATATCACTAGGACATGAGCTAGTAAACCAATGGAAATCTGATGATGTTCCAGTTGTTCCTCCAGAAACGGATAAAGAAGTTGAGTTGCCTGTACATATATTTGTTGTTCCAGATATTGTTGTTGGTGCTGTAGCATCTGACATTATAGTTTGAGTAACAGAAGTATATATTACATTGCCAGGGCCACAGCTACTTGTGTTCAATCTAAACCAACAATCCAACTCTTTAACTAAATCAAAATTTAAAGTATTTGTTCCAGATGTTGCTGGTGCAGTAATATCGAAAGTAATTACTTGTTGAGAACCGGATCCTAATCCAGAAAATGGTTGAATACGAGTATTTGAATCATGTGTTTGTCCAGTAGTCCACCAATATGATAAATTTACATTTCCAGAACCACCACCACTTGTCCATGACTGTAGACCATCATTTTTTACTGTTACTGTTACTGAACGTGTTTCGCCTGGGCACCATTCTGCATCACCTATGTCCATTGAAATCCATTCGCTTGAGTAATTAGGAGTCCCTGTAATTGTTATGTCATCAATATTCCAACCTCCCCAAACTTCACCACCATCTGTATTTAATCTAAATCTAATTTGTGCATTTGAAACTCCGTCTACATATGATGAGATATCGTATGTATGTTGAGACCAAGTATTCTGACCTTGGGATGAACTTGGATTATTATAAAGAACAGTCCATGTACTACCATTATAAACCTCAAAATAGGCATCGTCGTATGAGTTTCCTTCAATAGATAGGCACCACCAAGCTGTTATACTAACATTACTATAGTTTGAACAATCAATAGAAATTGAAGTTAATGATTTATCTGAAATGTTGTTGCTATAATATCCTCCGGAATAAAGACTGTTACCTGCCCAATATGTTCCAGAGGTACTATGATCTGAACTAGGATCTTCACCTCCACCTATATCACTGGAGTTGTTTCTTTCCCATTCTGCATCTCCACCCCAACCTGTCCATTTTGTTGTTCCACTTTCGAAGTCGTCAGAAAAAATAGTTGTCTGCGAAAATGACTTAAAGCCCAATCCAAAGATCAAAAAGATTAAGATAATGAACAATATATATATTTGCTTATTCATAATAAATTATTGTTTAACAGTTCTTAATTTTTTACCAGTATTTATTATTAAATCATTGGTAATATTAATTCTTCTAATACTATTTCCGTTATAATAAAACCTAACATCAGATCCGTCAATAATTACATCATAGAAGTTTTCTATTCTATCAATATTTGAATTTACATCTTGTTGCAGTGTGCCATCAAAAGCAACAGTGCTTGTACCTGGAGTAAATGTTCCATTATTAATCCAACTTCCCGCAATACTAATTGTGTAAGTAGCAGGTCTTAATTCAGAAGATTCTAAAATAGTTATACTATTATTAACATCTATGTTATTTGTTAAAGTAAAAACTGTATTATTGCTCCCATTACCAACTGCTAAATTATTGAAATATCCAGTAGCACTTCCACCTTTTGTATAGCTTTGAGCAATACCTCCAAGTATAATTACGGTTCCAACATCGCTACTACTTTCATTCATATTTAATTCACCATTGTGTATAAAATTACCGCAAACCTCAAGTTTTCCTTTAATACCAAAGGATAAAGTGCTGCCAATATCAATAGTAATATCTCCACAATGTGCAGGTTCTATATTTTGTGGGATGTATGGAGAATTTGCAGTGTTAGGTATTGTTACATCCGTTCCACATGTAGGTAAACAAGTTGCACCTGACCAATTACCAACATTAAACCAATCATTATCAATTGCACCTGTCCATGTAGCATTAGTAGATTCTGCAAATAATTGTGCAGTTAAAGCAGTACAATCACTTTCGTCGCAACCATTAACTTCTACAGATACATAATAGATTTCTAATGCAGGCGCAGCAATTGTTGTAGTATAAGATAAACTAGAACTACTTTGTTCTAAAGTTCCACCACAAGATGCTGTATACCAATTGTATGCAATAGCATTTGCAACTGGGTCAACTTCAAGTGTTATATCTCCTGCGCTACAAGTTGTTATGCTTGTTCCTGTAAGTGCAGATACGTCTGTTACAACAATATCAGGCATCTCTAGTCTTGGACTTGAGCAACCCTCATCATTCATTGCTTCTACATAAACGGTGTAAGTTCCTGCAGGTAAATTCTCAAATGTATTAGTTGTTCCAGTAGCAAAAGGAACTCCTCCCGTAGCTGCTAAATACCAAGAGAAATTTGCTCCAGACGGTGCCGTTGCAGTTAAGGTTACATTGCCTCCAGCACAAACTGTATAATCATCAGCTGTTGCTGTTGGTGTTTCAGGGGTTGGATATACATCAATAGTCGTAATTATTGGAGTTAACGCTCCACAGCACATTGAAGAAACTGTAAGAGTAACTGTTGCAGTATATGAGCCTGCTGTTAGATTTTCAAAATAAATATCTGTAGATTCTGCTGTATTATCATCTATACTATATGAATTACCACCTGCATTTACTGTCCATAAATAAGTAAAGCCTGCATTACCTGCATGGCTGCTTTCGAAATTTGTAGGATCGTTAGAACAAATATCTGTTGCTGATGCTATAACTGTACCCGAAGGAGGTGCAATTATTACATTGTTAAAGTCAGTATATGTATCATTTGCAGAACTGCCAGATGTTGTTCCTTTAATAAGAATATCATCAATTACAAAAGCAGGATCAGCACCATCACCGCCATCATGAATAAATTGAAACCCAATATAAGCATTTGATAGATTATTTAATACGCTTAAATCTAATCCTGTTACTTGTGTAAACCCAGATGATACACCATAGTGTTTTGCAGTAGTTGGCACAATATTCCAAACAGTTCCATTTGTAGAATATACTATATATCCATAGTCATAGGTGGGGCCTTCAGCATTTCCTTTCCATTTATAATCAATTGTAAGAGAGCTATAACCTGAAGAAGAGAATTGCTTGTATTTAATTTCATTTCCTGAACCATCACCCCAATAATACTCACAAGAATAACCAGATCTGTTATATTCTAAAGATTTGCTTCCTGATATTGGGCAGCCTGTAGTAATTGCCCATTCGTTTCTAGCGTTATTTGTATTGTAAAAAGCTGTCCACCCACTTGCAGATTCAAAGTTTTCTACTAAAAGATTATCTGTAACTGGAGCAACTGATGTTTGCAATGCGATTGTTTTTCTACCATCTGTTGGATAAGTTGTATTTCTAGTAGCACCAGCTCCAGAGTTAGTTCCGTCGCTACCACTTCCGTTAAAAGTCCAGATAGGAGAGGCTCCTCCTGAAGAGTGTAATATATTTGCATATGTGCAAGAAATATTATTAACAGTAATTACTTCTTGAGAACTTAAAGCTAAAGATGTATTTATTGCCAATGCTGTTCCTCCTACTGTATTAACAGAAAGAGATTGTCCATTACTTCCATTGCCACCATCGCCACCATCGCCACCATTTCCACCGGCTCCACCAGCACCACCAGCACCAATTTCTGATGAATCATGTGTATTTCTAACTCCACCCGCACCACCTGCACCACCTGCACCACCTGCACCACCACTAGTACATGTAGCGTTTCCAGTAGTTAATTCACAGTCAGTAACATTTCCATTACTTCCATTATTAAATAAGAAAATTGCATAAGAAGATCCTGATCCCCAGCCACCAGTGCCAACGTATCCCGCAGATCCGCCACCACCGCCGCCAGATCCACCATTTCCGCATCCATCAGCATGCAATAGCCCCCCATCTTCACCACCGCCGCCGCCGCCACCGCCGCCGCCTTTTCCTCCTGTTCCTCTATCACCAGTATCACCTTGGCCACCAGGAGCCCAGAATCCACCAATAATACTACCAGGAGTACCATTATCACCATCATCACCAGTAGCACCAGTAGCACCAGTAGTACCATCAGAACCATCAGAACCATCACCACCGCCACCGCCACCACCGCCAGCACCACCTGAGCCACCTAATCCAGATAAAAGGCCACCACCTGAACCTCCAGTGCCACCACTGCTATTTTTTTGTCCACCACTGGCGCCACCGCCACCACCGCCACCAGCATATATATTTGATGAGAAAATACCAATATCTCCATTATTACCATTTCCAATAACCCCATTTCCACCAGCACCAGCGCCAGTTCCGCCAGCGCCACCAGTACCAGCGACATTTTCATATCCATCACCACCATCACTTCCACTAGAAGTTCCAGAGCCACCGCCGCCACCAGCACCGCCACCTACATCAGTTACACTAGCATTGTCATCATCACCATTTCCACCTTTCCCGCCACTTGCTCCTGTAATTCCGGCTACTCCACTTGTTCCTCCATAGCCATCAGATGCGTCTCCGGCAATAACAACACAACGAACAATATCATAATGAAAACAACTGTTTAAATATATGCCATAAGTTGATATTCCTTTTGTGTTTGAACTATTTGCATAAGGAGCATTTGCAACTTCAATTGTTAAATCTTGTAATCTAAAATATGATGATGCAGTTGCATCTATTGCAACAATTCTTGGTGCTGTTGGTTGTCCATCAACATTTGATGTTGTCCTGTATATTTTTGTTGGTGTAGCAGTATTGCTCGTTTTTGTTGAGAAATCAGTACTAAATCCACCTTCAAGGGTAACAAAGCTAGTTAATGTTATTTCATTACTAATATTATATGTCCCAATTGCCATTTTTATTACAAAATCGCTACAAGCAGTTTGTGTTAAAGCATAATCTAGTGTTGATGGCATACCTGGACTTTCTCCACACCCTGCTCCAGTACTACATCCTCCTGAACTTACAACATAAAACACGTTACATGCTGTAAATGTTGGAGGTGAAGTTGCATCACTTACTGTTGTTGTTGCAGTATTTGAACTAGGACATCCAGAAGCAGATATAGAGCTTACAGAGTAAGTTCCTCCTGATTGATTTTCCCAAGTTGAACTTGCAACTCCAGTTTCTGAATATGCCCCACTATTCCATGTGTAATCACAATCATTAGAAATTACTCCATCAATTGTTGTTATTGCAGTTAAATTTATTGTTCCTGAACACAAAGAAGGGTTTATTGGAGAAACAGACACAACAGGTGCTGATTCTATAGTTATTGTTTCATTTTCACTTAAGGTACATGAACCATAAGATACATTTACAGTATATGTTGTTGTCGATATTGGCGAAACTGTTATTTCATGAGAGGTACTTCCTGAAGGGATCCAAGAATATGTTCCTGCTCCTGGAGGTGTCGGAAAACCTGCACTTGCTGTTAAAGTAGAAGAATTACCTACACACATTGAATTCAATGTAGATGATATTGTAACATCTTCTAAATGTAAAAAAGTTTCAGATGAACCAGCTGGAATCTCATTCTCACATTTATCTAATAAAGTATTTCCATCACTTCCTGTATTTATTGTTAATGTGTATGAACCAGATAAAGATGCTCCTGAATAATATATTTTAATTGTGTTTACTAAACTGTTATATGCAGAGCATCCATCGCCAGCAACGCTTGATATTGTTACGGGATTGCTTGACGGGTCAGTTAATGTAAAATCTGAAACATGTATAGAAGAACAATCTATTAATTCAGATAATTCTAAAATAACATAATCGTTTCCACAAGCATCTAAGACAGATGAAATTGTAGGAACAGTATTATCAAAAATAGTTGCAGTTCCAGAGAAAGCAATGACATAACCATTTTCATCACCTGTGTAATTGTCAATAATTAAAGCATACGTGTTGCCTGCAACAGTATTTATACCTGGCATTGTAGAAGGATCCGATGCGTCATATGATATGTTTGATGCGACATTCGTAGGTAGTGTCAATCCTGTTACCCCATAATCTGCGGAATAGTTGCATCTTACTGGCATTGCAGAGGAAATTCCTGAACATCCTATTGTTGAAATATCGTATAGTGCAAAATCATAATCATTTGAAGTGTTAATAGTAAATGCAAAAGTTCCTGTATTTTGAGCTGTAAAAACATACCATACTGAATTTGTTTCTCTGTCTTCTAAACAAGTACTATATACTTCTTGTATAGAACCATGTCCACCATATGATGTTAATTGAGAATAATTGATATCGCATACTTGGATTGCTCCACCACAATCTTGTTCAGGTCCAGTTTCAGACCGAATAGACCTTAAAATACTTTGTAAAGTTGAATCTGATGCAGTTCTTAGAAATTCAGAACGTTCCATTTTAATTTTAATTTCTTCTTCTGAAGGAAAAACATCGTCAATAGAACTATATTGATCAACTTGAGCAAAAATAAAATTGCTATTAAAGAATACAATTAATAGTATTAATAAAGTTAAAAGTAGATATCTTTTCATTTTTATCTATTATTTATCTAATCCCTATTTAATAAAATAAATAGTCTGATTTTATAAGCTCAATATTAATTTCCTTACCCCCTTGCAATATACCAATAAAATGTGTGTGTTGCAAGTCCTTTTTTCTCAGATACATTCAACTAGCAAGTGCACCTTTAATTCTTTCTCTAATAAAATAAAACCACCTACTACTTTACTCAAGCACAGTTATAATATTGAATGTCAACATTACAAGTAGTGTTGTAAGTAAAAAAACGACTTACTATTTTGTTTAATTTTGGTTTTGCTGTAGTAAAATTAGTTTTATAGTCGACTCGAAGGGTAATAATATTTTTACAAAAAATTGCACTATACAATAAAAGAGATGATTACACGTGTAAAAATGGGAATATTTTATTTTGATGTGCTAAGGTAAATAATTTACCTTTGAAAAA
>CAZUQY010000072.1:0-11387 GCA_964622935.1 uncultured Bacteroidales bacterium
AATCCAAGGCATTTTAAAAAAATAAAAAAAGAATTAATTCCTTTGTTTGAAGATTGCATGCAAGTTGTTGGTAACGTTAGAAATATTCGTCAGGATAAGAATATTTCAATGCGCGACAAGCTTACATTGAACATTATCAAGCATGGTGATTATAACTCTATTTTTGATCCTGTTGTTGTAAAACTTGGAAACCTATCAGAAATATTACCTGTCAATGAAAAACTTGAAATGGCAGCTGGTTTCCTAGTAAAAGCTCACGAGTATTTTATTCCACTAGAAATCAATAAAGAGGAAGAAATTAAAAAGCTTCAGGAAGAATTAAAATATACAGAAGGTTTTTTAAACGGAGTAATGAAAAAGCTTAGCAATGAACGATTTGTAAGCAATGCTCCAGATAAAGTAATTGAAATTGAGCGTAAAAAACAATCCGATGCCGAAGCAAAAATTAAAATTCTAAAAGAACAGATAGAAGGTTTAAAATAAATGAAATGGGAGCGAAAAGCTCCCATTTTTGTTTATTAGTTTAGTTCTTCTGTCTTGTCCCTCGGGTTGCTGAGGTTCTCGAAGCACCCGTCTTTATTCTTAAGGCCATTGAGCGACTTGTGCTGAGCGAAGCCGAAGTGCCGTCTCCTTATAGCTTTGCTGCCTGAAGTGTATTAAGCAAAAGTGCGAGTCTAGTCATTGGTCCAACACCACCAGGAACAGGGGTAATATACGAACATTTTTCAGCCACATTTTTAAAATCAACATCTCCTGCTAGTTTAAACCCGCTCTTTGTTTTATCAGATTTAATTCTAGTTGTACCAACATCAATAATAACAGCTCCATCCTTAACCATATCGACTGTAACGAATCCTGGCTTTCCCATAGCTGAAATCAGAATATCTGCTGAAGCACAAATTTCTTTTATATTTTGCGACCTACTGTGCAAAACTGTAACTGTAGAATTCATTTCCTTTTGAGACATCAGGACACTCATAGGACGACCAACAATATTACTTCTACCAAGAACAACGCAGTGTTTTCCTGATGTTTCAATTCCATATTTTTTAAGTAAGATTGTAATTCCCAAAGGTGTAGCAGACACAAAAGAAGGTAATTCTGTCATCATCTTACCAACATTCATAGGATGAAATCCATCTACATCTTTCTTTGGGTTAATAGCTTCAATAACACGTCTTTCACTAATATGTTTTGGTAAAGGAAGCTGTACTATAAAACCATCTACAGTATCATCCTCGTTAAGTTTGTTTATCGCATTAAACAAATCACATTCATCGACATCATCCTCAAAACGAATCAAAGACGACTTAAAACCTACCTCCTCACAGTCTTTCATTTTAAAATTAACATAAGACTCACTCCCACCGTCGTGTCCAACTAAAATTGCTGCAAGATGTGGTGCTCTACCAAACTCTGCAATAATTTCTTTCGTTTCAAGAGCAATCTCTTCTTTTACTTCCTGTGCTACTTTTTTACCGTCGATTAAATTCATTTTTCTAGATTTCTATTTTTCTAACTCTAAGGATTTTAAGTACTCTAAATACTTCCAACTCTAGGCACGGTTAGACTGCGCTCACCGCACCGCTCCAAGTACTTTAGACACTTTATTGCATCCCTCTCATCATTCTTTTCTGACTTTTATTTGACGTCATTTTTTTCATCATTTTTTTTGTTTCTTCGAATTGTTTCAGAATTCTATTCACTTCAGGCACAGTTGTTCCACTACCATCGGCAATACGTTTACGACGACTACCGTTAATAACAGAAGGGTCTTCACGTTCGGCAGGAGTCATTGAATGAATAATAGCTTCAATACTTTTAAACGCATCATCATCAATATCCATATTTTTTATTGCTTTCCCCAATCCAGGTATCATACCAGCAAGCTCTTTGATATTACCCATTTTTTTTATTTGCTGGATTTGAGCCAGAAAATCATCAAAGTTAAACTGATTTTTTGCAATTTTCTTTTGTAACTTACGGGACTCTTCTTCGTCAAACTGTTCCTGTGCACGTTCTACAAGAGAAACGATATCACCCATTCCCAAAATCCTGTCAGCCATACGATCAGGATGGAACACATCAAGAGCATCCATTTTCTCCCCTGTACCAACAAACTTTATAGGTTTATCAACTACCGACCTAATTGACAAAGCAGCTCCACCACGAGTATCACCATCAAGTTTTGTTAAAATAACGCCATCAAAATCTAGTCTTTCGTTAAATTCGTTAGCAGTATTAACAGCATCCTGACCTGTCATTGAGTCTACAACAAAGAGTATTTCTTGTGGATTTACAGCTTTCTTAATATTCTCAATCTCAATCATCATTTCCTCATCTACAGCCAAACGACCAGCTGTATCGACAATAACTAGGTCATGTCCATACATCTTAGCGTGTTTTACAGCATTCTGAGCAATTTTAACAGGATTTTTATTTCCTTCTTCAGTAAATACATCAACTCCTATTTGCTCACCAAGAACTTTTATTTGTTCAATCGCAGCAGGACGATATACGTCACAAGCGACTAATAAAGGCTTTTTTCCTTTTTTTGACTTCAGCATATTGGCCAACTTTCCACTAAAGGTAGTTTTACCAGAACCTTGCAAACCAGACATTAAAATAATCGCAGGGCTTCCCTTGATATTAATTTCACTTGCTTTACCACCCATGAGCTTGGCTAACTCATCATGGACAATTTTAATCATTAACTGATTTGGCTTTAGCGATTTAATAACATCTTGACCTAAAGCTTGATCCTTAACATCCTCAGTAAATTTCTTCGCAGTTTTATAATTAACATCGGCATCAAGCAATGCACGTCTAACATCTTTAAGAGTTTCAGCAATATTTACTTCAGTAACTTTACCTTGTCCTTTAAGTAATTTAAACGATCTCTCCAGCCTTTCCGATAAATTTTCAAACATATTCTTTAAATTTTATAAAATTCTGTACAAAAATAATAATTTTTACTACTCGAAATATTTTTTTTATCTTTGATTAAGATTTTATAGTAATAATCTTTGTAAATCCATATTTTAATAATCAGAAACAAACCCCAAGCCATATGAAAAAAGTTTGTAATTACCTGTTAGTTTTAGCTATAATTTTCTCCATAATTGCATGCAATAGCGAATCAAATAAAACTAGTGATTCAGATGAATCAAACACTGAAAACACTGATGAAGTAGAACATATTACTTCTCCAGAAGAACTTGCAAGAATAACACCTGACGACATTGACATCAACACTCCTATTCCTGTAACAAAACTTTACAATTCTTTTTTTGAATGGAAAGATAAAGAAGTTACTATTACAGGATATATGAAAATGTACCTTGACTCTGACGAACTAAAGGAATCTGTTGAAATAATTGGAGAACCCGGTGCTTATGACATACTTTTTGATTGTACATTTAAAGAAACTCCGGGCGAAACAGTAAACGAAGACGACATGGTAACAATCAAAGGAACAATAAAAGACAATTCCTATTTTGGAATTCAAATGATTGACTGCGAGTTTATTGGTGTCAATAAAGATTATTCTGACGAAAAAGAATTAAACCCATACAATATGCCAAAAGAGCCTATTTTAGCCCAAAATCTTTTTGATGTTTACAATGCATGGATTGGAATGGAAGCAACTGTAATTGGATACTATAACAGTACAACAACGTCAACTTTAATAGACAATGTTATTTGGCGAATTGACTTAGCAGATCCTGAATCTGGAGAAAAGAAAGTTGGATGCAGAATGCAAATCGAACCTGATTCAGACTATCTGAAAGATAATCGTAACGATGTAGTAATTAAAGGAGTGATTAGCGAAGAAACTTTTGGCAGGGTGATTCTTGAAGATTGTGTATTTGTAAAATAATAATCAAGCATAGGGCAAAGGGAATTAACAGCTAAATAATTACAAGAATAGATAGAATCGCTATTTTAGAATAATATCTAGACTCATTATTCTAGCATATATTGAATCTAAGTCTTTATGAGGCATTGTTTCATTTGTTAATTTCTCTATTAAATTATTTGTTCCATTTAAAACATTTTCAGGAGGGTAATTACTATTTGAATCAAAACTATTTAAGAATTTAACTATTTTGAATGCATCAAACTTTGTAAACATTCTTTTAATAAACGAAGTCTTATTTGATGTATGTTTAACGCATTCTTCAACAATAGACTGAAACTCCTGACTGCCAACAAATTCAATAATTTCAGAAGGAACATTTATCAAGCCTTTTTCAAAATTGTCGTATAATTCATCAAAGCCGTGAAAGAATCGCTTTAGAACATCAAATAATGCGAAATTATAAACTTTATAATCTCCAGATTTTATAATCTGATTAACTGCAGGACCAGTACCAAAAGGAACTCTATCTGAAAGCCGTGGAGAAGGAAAAACAATAGGTGTATCTATTTGCACAAGTTCGGTTTGAACGACCGTCTTATGCAAAAAGTAAAAATCTTCACCTCCCTGACGTTTGGACATTCCACCAGCCTTTGCATAAATTTCTGCCCTAACGGCAAAACACGAGCCTATTGTATGAATACTGTAGGGAAATCCAGACCACTTTAAAGAAAGTCTGAAATATCTTAAATAAATTTCATAGAGTTTACAAGCATTTATTACTTCATCAGAATATACATCCTTATCAAAATTATGATGAAACTGAAAAGTAGCCATCCCAGCTTTGCTATCATAAAAAGCTTTCTCAATTTGCAAAAAGTATTCTCTGTCAACTATTGTATCTGCATCGAGTGAAACAATTACTCCCTCAGGCTTTTCAGTTTTATTAAAACGACGCACAGCTTCGTCCATTCCATGTTTTCTAGCATTACCAACACCTGCTATCTTTCTTGGTACATTTTCAATTATATGCGGTAATAATCTAAAAAATTTATAATAGTTAATTCCTAATTTAAACTTTAAGTCCTCGTATATCTTTCTATTTATATTAACAACCTTCTCTAAAGTATTTTCAGACGAATTTACAACAACAATAACTTCTATATCACACTTGGGGCTATCTGCATTTTCAAGCGAATCCAATGTTCTAAAAACAAATTCGTCATCATAACAGGGTATAACAACAATAATCCCCGTGCTTACACGAGGATTATCTGTAAATATTTGTGGATTACAATTAAATCTTTTGAAATAATTTGATGCAAACTCCATTTTTTTATTTATTGCCCTTCCTTAGATTTTGCATAACGAGCATTTAATTCGTCAATAACCGCTGTCGTAATATTCATACCCTGTTCTGCATACAATATATTACTACCTGCTGCATTTCCTAAAATGAGAGTATATCTTCCGTCATATGCTTCTGAAATATAATTCATAACAGTATCATAAAGCTCTTCGTTCATCAACATTTGCTTATTCATAAGTTCTTCACTAAGATCATTTTGCAATTGTTCCAGATTTGATTGTTCTTGCATTAATTCGTTTTGTTGCGATTCCATACTAGCCTGACTTATAAAACTACCTAAACGCATTTTTTCAGAAAAATCATTGTATTTTTTCTCAAAAGATCTCATTCTACCTTCGAGATTTGCTTTTGCTTTTGCTTGATCTGTCAACAAATCTTCATTTAATTTAATAGAATATTTATATTCAATTAACAAAGTGTCGAGATTTACATAAGCAATATTAAAATTACCTGCAGTGTCCATAACAACTGAACCAGGATTTACTTTTGCAGTTTCGCCTCCAGCTTTATTAGAAGTGAAAGTTATAACCAAAACGACTATACTGGCAACCAATGCAACCGCACTTAAAATCAACGAAATTTTTGAGAATTTTGAATTGTCCATTTTATCTATTTTAAAATTGTTTTTACAAATGTAGGAATATTTTTACTCTTTTAATTAAAATTTTCTTAAATATTAGATATTCTACTCCCATATGGTAATTACAAAACATTTATTCTACTAAAATACATCTAATGAAAAATCGGGGTTAATTTAATCCCATTTTTATTATTTTTGCAAAAAACATTTTAAAGTGGGGAAACGTAAAAAACCAATAATAAGAGATTTAGAGATAACAGGAATTGCCGCAGGCGGCGTATCTATAGGAAGACATGAAAACTACGTAATATTCGTCAGAGGCGCAATTCCTGGTGATGTTGTAGATGTTCAACTTACAAGAACACGCAAAGCATATGCTGAATCAAAAGTCTTAGAAATAAAAAAACTTTCCGAAGACAGAGTTGATGCGTTTTGCACACACTTTAATCGTTGTGGTGGTTGTAAATGGCAAATGCTACCATACGAAAAACAGCTAGCATATAAACAGCAAGAAGTTATTGATCAACTTACACGAATTGGTGGTATTACTGTCAATAAGATAAATGACATAATGCCTTCGGAGAAAACTACATTTTACAGAAATAAACTGGAATTCACATTTGCTAACCGACGTTGGTTAGAATCTAACGAGCCTGAAATGGACAAAGACGGTCGTGGACTAGAAGGTCTTGGTTTTCACGTTCAAGGAATGTTTGATAGAATAATAAATGTAGATAAATGCTATCTTCAAACTGACCCATCTAACGATATACGTAATAAGCTAAGAGAATTCACAAAGGCAGATGGTTACGACTATTACAATGCACATTCTCACGAAGGATTAATGCGAAATGTGATAATTAGAACTGCTTCTACTGGAGAACTTATGATAGTTGTAATTTTCAATAAAAATGACAAAAAACGAATCAATGATTTAATGGAATTTCTCAACAAAGAATTTCCTAATACTACATCATTACAATACATTATTAATGCAAAGTTTAATGATTCTATTTACGATCAAGAAGTAGTGCTTTTTAAAGGTAGAGATCATATTTTTGAAAAAATGGACGGTTTGAAATTTAAGATTGGTGCAAAATCTTTCTTCCAAACAAATACAGAACAAGCTTTAAATCTATACCGCAAAACTGTTGCATTCGCTAATATTCAGCCTGATGAAGTTATTTATGACCTTTATACAGGTACCGGTACAATAGCAAATTATGTGGCTGGAAAATGCAAAAAAGTTGTGGGTATTGAATCTGTTCCAGAAGCTATTGAAGATGCAAAAGTAAACTCAGAAATTAACAATATTACAAATACTGTTTTCCATGTTGGTGATATGAAAGACATTCTTGATTCTGAATTCATTGCAGAACATGGCAAACCAGACACTATTATTCTCGACCCACCAAGAGCAGGCTTACACGAAAATGTTATAAATGTAATGCGCGAAGTAGCTCCATATAAAATTGTATATGTAAGCTGTAATCCTGCAACTCAAGCACGCGATATAGCTTTGCTTTCTGACATGTACGACATTTTAGACATCCAACCTGTTGATATGTTCCCACATACACACCATGTTGAAAATATAATTCTTTTGGTAAAAAAATAAAAAAGAACAAATTTGAAATTCAGCACTTCGGCTCCGACCAGTGTCCTTACGAATTAAGTTAAGTTCAAAATTAAGTTCAAATTTATTGAAAAAAACGGTACAAAAATTAGCATACTATGATGAAATACATAGAAATTGAATCAGAAAAGGAATTGCTTCATTTAATCGAAAACAAATCCAAAATTAGCACTTGTGCATTTCAGAATTTAGATTTTCATGTAGTAGAGAAACTAATGACAAACAAATTATTTGTTGATTGTATTTTTTTAGGTTGTAAAATTCCAGAAAACATGAATTCAGCAATTTCGAAGGATTGTCTTGTATTTCCCAATATAGATGCTCCATACAATCCATTTATAAACACACTTTATACTCCTAAAACTTTGTTTAAGAATTATGAATATGGAAAACCTGAAAGCTATGAGAACACTTTAGATAAAATTGTTTACAATCACTATATGAAAACTGGTAAGGAAGCTGATGATATCAAAGAGACTCTATCTAGACGACTCCACGATCACTCTATCACTAATGCACTATACAACTTTATCGCTGATTATGATGAAAGAAAGATTGTTGCAATTATGGGAGGTCATGGTTTATTAAGAGATGATAGAAACTATTTAGAAGTTGCAAGAATCAGTAAAAGACTATGTGAGGCAGGTTACCTAATGATTTCTGGAGGAGGCCCTGGCGCTATGGAAGCTACACATGTTGGTGCATGGATGGCAGGCAAAACTGATGATGATTTAATCAAAGCAATTAAAATATTATCTGAAGCTCCAAACTATAAAGACAAACATTGGCTCGATAAATCCTACGAAGTGTTAAATCTATATCCAATATCGGTTTATGAGAGTTTAGCTGTTCCAACA
The DNA here is from genome assembly GCA_964622935.1 of uncultured Bacteroidales bacterium. Taxonomy (GTDB): domain Bacteria; phylum Bacteroidota; class Bacteroidia; order Bacteroidales; family ML635J-15; genus Bact-19. Next base: position 8,302 of record CAZUQY010000072.1, read on the forward strand.
TGGCTATATGGCCATGAACCACCAAGCCCATTTGCCACTAAAATCGCAAAATATTTTGCAAATAGTGTTCGCGAAGATGGATTACTAACAATTGCAAAAGGTGGAATTATATTCACTCCTGGCAGCGCAGGAACGGTCCAAGAAATCTTTCAAGAACTTACACAAAATCACTACCTCAGTTTTGGGTACGCTAGCCCAATGGTATTTTTTAATACAGATTTCTGGACAAATACAATTCCTTTACTCCCACTCTTTGATCAAATGATTAAAGAAGGTACTTTCCAAAACGTTTTATTGTCGAAATGCGATAATTGCCAAGAAGTTTTTGATGCCATTGAGAGTTTTTAGATAAATTACTTCGGCAATTCGGCTAAGCTCAGTGACCGAAGCATTAGACTGCTCTGAAAATATTTTTATATTTATCTCAAACTATCAAGTATGATTTTGCAGTATGGAATATTATTACTAACTTGCATAGAATGATTCTGTTGCGGAAGTTAACATTTATCCTAATCCAACAAATGGTCAACTTACAATTAAAGCTGAAAACATTATAAATATTACTGACACCAATCTTGAAGGACAAATCGTGTTATCAAAAATAATCGATGCCAATATTGCACAACTTGATAAAAAACTATTCTAATGGAATGTATTTAATTTAATTGATACTATTTAAAGAGTTAAAATTAAAAATATAGTAGTTGAATAATAAAATTAGAAATTAATATGAAAAAAATTATTTTTACATTATTGATTATTGTTGCTACAACTGAATTGTTTGCAGGATTTGTACAAAAAATAGATGCAAAAAAAGTTGCAAAGAACTATTATTACCAAAGTGTCAACAACATTAAAAAAGTTAGTTGGGAAGATGTTAAACTGAATTGCATTTATGATCCTACAGAAAATGCAGAATACAACTTCTACATATTTAATATAAATACCAATGAGGGTTTTGTAATAATTTCATCAGATGACAATATCCAACCTATTCTAGCTTATTCGCTAGAAGAAGGGTTTAACAGTTCTAGTATGCATCCAGGACAAAGTGAATTATTACAATACTATCAAGAATGTATAGAATTAGCTTCAAAGTACAAAATTGACCCATCTTCAAAAAACGAAAATTTATGGAATGAGTTAAAAAATGACAATTCTGAAGATATATTAAAGCAAAAAACTACTTCCCCAAATCTGCTTACAAATATCAATTGGAATCAGGATTGGCCATATAATTCACAATGTCCTGAAGATGTCGATGGAATTAATGGACACGTGCCTGTTGGGTGTATTGCTACTGCAATGCTTCAAGTTATGAAATATTACAATTGGCCTCCAAATGGAGAAGGATCAAAGGAGCATCTTAACTACGTAAATGGAGGATATGGCGACATCAATATCGACTTTTCATTGCAAACATACGATTGGAATTCAATTCCAAATGAAGCATCTTCATATGTGAATGAAGAGCTAGGGAAAATAAATTTTCACGCTGCAGTTGGTGTTTCAATGTATTGGAGCCCTGAAGGTTCGGGATCTAATATGTATAACATTGTAGATGCTTTAGAGAACTATTTTATATATTCTACTTCAGCACAGCATGTTACAAAATCAGACTACATAGAAGTAGATTGGAAAAATCTTATTAAAGCACAGATCAATGCTAATAAACCTGTCGTATATGCAGGCAATCCAACTACAACAGCAGGACACGCATGGAACTGCGATGGATATCAGGATGACTATTTTCACATGAATTGGGGCTGGGGTGGAGCCGGAAATGGTTACTACACATTAGACAATTTAATTTCTACTGGAACCATAGGAGGTCCTGAAGACAATTTTAACTTAGACCAACAAATGATTATTGATATTTATCCCGCAGGTTCTTATCCAATATATTGTAGCGGTACAACTACAATTAATAGTTATGAAGGATCATTTGGAGACGGCAGTAGTATTTTGTCATATGGTGAGAACCAAATGTGCAAATATATTATTGAACCAAATTCTGATACGATTTGTATTTCATCGATAGAAATTGATTTCGACTTCTTTGAATTAGCATTAGGAGATACTCTATTTATATATGATGGGAATACAGAATTATTTCCTTTAATTGGCTCCTATACAGAACAGAATAATCCAATTGGAAATAGCATATATGGCACGAACCAAGCATTAACAATAATATTCAAAACTGATGACACGAATAATTCCCAAGGGTGGAATTTAGATTATTCTGTTATTACTAGTCCACTGCCAACAGTTTATAATTTAACAAGCTCTACAAATAATTATTGTTCTGGAAGCGAAGGTGGAGAAATAGTATTAGATGGATCTGAAACAGGTATCACTTATGAGTTATATGATGGAGGAAGTGGTACTGGCATAACCATACAAGGTACAGGATCAGCTATTACCTTTATAGGCATAGCGGCTGGAGAGTATACAATACTAGCAACAAATGATGTTGCAGGATGTATAGAAACTATGTCTGGTAATGAAACAGTTTTAGAAGTACCTACTTATGAATTTACTACCACAGAATCTATGTGTGATGGCGATTCAATAGAGTGGAGAGGAAATTGGTATGATGCTATTGGTATCTACACCGATTCTTATTCTTCTGAATATGGTTGTGATTCTATTTACAGATTAGATCTTATATTGTATCCGCTTCAACCACTTGTGACTATTTTGAGTAATCCATCCAATGGGATAATTGAACCTGGAAACACTGGCGAAATTTCCTTATCAACTAGTTATACAGAAACTGACTACTGGGTTACAATGGGAGCTGCGAACTTTACTGAAGAAATTGCAGGTAATGACTCAGGATTATCTTTAGGGACAAATTTCCCAGCTGGCACATTTGACATTTGGAGTCGAAATGAGCACGGCTGTGAAATATTACAAGGATCTGCAACTTTTGTTGAGGACAATGGGAATAATAATTTAACTGCAAATGTTACTTATGGAACTTCAGCAACAAATTTCCCTTCAGGTGAAGCTATTGTATCCTTACATAGTGTCTGCAAGAAAACCCATAAACTACTGTAAATCAACGGCTAACTGTTGAT
>CAZUQY010000073.1:0-11332 GCA_964622935.1 uncultured Bacteroidales bacterium
AAACCAAGATATTTAATGGGAGTAGGGACTCCTTCAAATCTTTTAGAAGGGATTTCTCGAGGTATTGATATGTTTGATTGTGTTATGCCTACTCGCAATGCAAGAAATGGAATGTTGTTTACAACAGAAGGAACAATCAACATTAAGAATAAGAAATGGGCAGACGATTTCTCTCCTGTTGATGCTTCTGGTAAAACATTTGTTGATTCAGTTTATTCAAAAGCATATTTGCGCCATTTGATAATCTCTGGTGAATACTTAGGTGCTCAAATAGCAAGCATCCATAATTTGGGTTTTTATGTTCAATTGATGGAACAAGCTAGAATACATATTAAAGATGGTTCATTTAGTGTTTGGAAAAATAGTATGTTGCAAAAATTAAATGTGCGTCTGTAAGTGAAAAAAATCGATATATATATTATCAAGAAATTTCTGAGCACTTACTTTCTTGCTTTGTTCCTTATAGTTTGTATTGCAATAATTTTTGATGTCTCTGAAAAAATGGATGATTTTCTTGACAAAGGTGCACCAATGAGTTCTATTTTGTTTGACTATTATCTTAATTTTATACCATATTTTGCGAATCTTTTCTCTGCACTATTTGTATTTATATCAGTGATATTTTTTACTTCCCGTATGGCAGCAAAAACTGAGTTTATTGCAATGTTTAGTAGTGGCATTAGCTTAAGAAGACTTGTTTTACCGTATATTATTGCTGCTGGTATTATAACAACTTTTTCTTTTGTATTAGGAAACTTTATCATTCCTGATGCAAATAAACGAAGGCTTGAATTTCAAAACATGTATCTTAAAGGTGGAGATTCAAAAATGGGAGAATTTAATATTCACAGGCAGATACAACCGGGGATTTATTTTTATGTTGAAAGCTTTAATAGAGAGAGAAATACTGGCATTAGGATGACTCTTGAGGAATTTGATGGAGTTCAATTGAAATCTAAACTTTATGCAGATATGATGATTTGGGATTCCATTAATAATAGTTGGATTTTACAATATTATTATATCAGAAATTTTAACGGTGATCAAGAAGAGTTGATTTCTGGATTAAGATTGGATACTTGTTTTAGAGTAAGACCTGAAGATTTTAAAAGCAAATCAAATGTTGTTGAAGCAATGAATCGAAAAGAATTAAATGATTATATTGCTGAGCAACGTCTCTCAGGTACATCTGCAGTTGTGAATAGTGAAATCGAAAAATATTCTAGGATTTCAGCACCGTTTGCTACATTTATTCTAACGATTATTGGATTTGCATTGTCTGTACGTAAGGTTAGAGGAGGCTTAGGAATAAACATTGGGGTGGGCTTGTTATTGAGTTTCTCGTATATATTGTTTATGCGCTTCTCAACGGTGTTTGCAATAAGTGGAACATTTAATTCAGCATTTTCAGTTTGGGTCCCGAATATATTATATACTTTTATCGCGGTAGTAATTTATTTCACTGCCCCTAAATAAATTTGTTTAACCAATTACAAAATCATATGAATAGTAATGAAAAACTTGAAGCTTTGAACAAAAAACGTCAAGAGGTTATGCTTGGCGGAGGTGAAAAAGCTATTTTAAAGCAAAAAGAGTCGGGAAAATTAACAGCTAGAGAAAGAATCGACATGCTATTAGACTTGGGTTCATTTAACGAATATGATCTCTTTGCCCAGCATGAGGCTAAAGATTTTGGAATGATGGAAAAAGTGCTAAATGGTGACGGTGTTATTATTGGTACAGGAACTATTGATAAAAAACCAGTGTGCGTGTTTGCTCAGGATTTTACTGTTGTTGGAGGATCACTTGGATATATGCATGCAAAAAAGATTACTAAAATTCAAGATGTTGCTATGACAATGAGAGTTCCTTGCATTGGGATTAATGATTCAGGAGGTGCTCGTATTCAGGAGGGAGTTAGTTCATTAGCAGGTTATGGAGAGATATTCTATCGTAATACTCTTGCTAGTGGTGTAATACCTCAAATATCTGTGATTTTAGGCCCTTGTGCAGGTGGTGCGGTTTACTCTCCTGCATTGACTGATTATGTTTTTGTTGTAGATAAGGTTTCTAAGATGTTTATAACAGGACCAGAAGTTATTAAAACTGTTCTTGGTGAAGAAATCTCACAAGAAGATTTAGGTGGTGCACGCGTCCATAGCGAAGTAACAGGGAATGCTCATTTTTTCGCTCATGACGAAAAAGAATGTTTTCGTCAGATAAGGGAGCTTTTGTCAATCATCCCTCATAATAATAAAAATAGTGCTCAAAGGAATGATACAAAGAGCCCAGAAAGTAATATTGATATTAATAATATTGTTCCTATTGATCCAAGTAAACCTTATGATGTTAGAAATGTAATTAAAGCTGTTACGGATAATTCTCATTTTGTAGAAGTAATGGAAAAATTCGCGCAAAACATTGTTATTGGTTTTGGAAGAATAGATGGTAAAACTGTTGGCTTTGTTGCAAATCAACCATTTTATTTAGCTGGTGTACTTGATGTTGACTCATCAGATAAGGCAGCAAGATTTATTCGTTATTGCGATGCATTTAATATTTCTCTTGTTACTTTAGTTGACTTGCCGGGATATTTGCCTGGTGTAGATCAAGAACATGCTGGTGTTATTAGGCATGGCGCAAAAGTTCTTTATTCATATAGCGAAGCAACAGTGCCAAAAATAACAGTTATTCTTCGTAAAGCATACGGTGGTGGATACATTGCAATGAGTTCACGACATCTTAATGCTGATTTTGTTTATGCATGGCCAACTGCCGAAATTGCTGTTATGGGACCACAAGGAGCCGCAAATATTATTTTCAGAAAAGAAATTATGGCTGCAGAAAATCCTGAAGAAATGCGTAAGCAAAAGGTTGCGGAGTATAAAGAGAGATTTGCAAATCCTTATGTTGCGGCAGCAAAAGGTTATGTTGATGCTGTTATAAAACCTGCAGAAACTAGAGATATGCTTGTACATGCTTTATTGCTTTGTGAAAACAAAGCGGAGGTTAAAACTGATAAAAAACATGGTATACCACCATTTTAAACAAAAGAATTATGGAAGAATTAAGAAAGATATCAGTTGTAATCGATGATCAAATTTACGAAACACATTCAACTGTTGCATTCGATAGAAAACAGAAATGGAAACATCCAGACGATAGAATAATTAAATCAATTATTCCTGGAACAATTTTAGAGGTTTCTGTTAAAAAAGGACAGTCTGTTAAAGAAGGAGAATTGATGCTGATAATTGAAGCAATGAAAATGAATAACAGGTTGACATTTTCAAAAGCTGGTATAGTTGATAAGATTCTTGTTAATCCTGGCGATGTGGTTTCGCGAGGACAAGATTTGATTATTATCAAATAAATTTCTTAGCCGGGCTTTTTGCTCGGCTTTTATTTTATTTGTAGGCAACCAAAACATTCTTTTGACTGTCTTTATAATACTGATGAAGACAAATGAAAAATATCAATTGCTTAAATCCAGTCTCGAATTTACTGTCGAGATTATCAGATATTCGCAACTATTGGAATTGAATCATCGTAAAACTATTGCCCAAAAACTTTTACAAGCAGGTTTAAAAATTAATACATACATTTACGAAGCCCAAACTGCTATTCTTAATAAAGATTTAATAAGCAAACTTGATAAAGCAAGAAAAAGTTTAGAAGAAGCTTTATATTGGTTTTTGCAATGTGTTAATAGCCGGTATTTTGATGAAGATCCTCGGATTATTAGAAAAGCAAACGCCTTGCTAAAAGAAATATCTGCTGAAGTCACAGTTGGATAATTATAATTCTTCCACATAATTTATAAGACTCACTATTACTGAAGTATTGATATTTGAAATATGTTCGTACTAATAATTGCTTTTCTGAGAAATTACTTATATTTTTACTTCCTGATAAGAATAAATTAATTATTTATGAAGAAAATATTGGTTACAGGTGGTGCCGGATTTATTGGGTCGCATCTTTGTGAGAGACTTTTAAATGATGGTAATGAGGTAATCTGTCTAGATAATTTTTTTACAGGTTCAAAGGCTAATATTATTCATTTGATTGATAATCCTTATTTTGAGCTCGTTCGGCATGATGTAACAATGCCATTCTTTATCGAAGTAGATGAAATTTATAATTTGGCTTGTCCGGCTTCTCCAATTCATTACCAGTATAATCCAATAAAAACAATTAAGACCTCTGTGATGGGTGCTATTAATATGCTAGGTCTAGCTAAAAGGATAAAAGCTAAGATTCTTCAGGCATCAACTAGCGAAGTCTACGGCGATCCGTCTGTTCATCCTCAACCAGAGACATATTGGGGAAATGTTAATCCCATTGGATCACGTTCTTGTTATGATGAGGGAAAAAGATGTGCCGAATCTCTTTTTATAAATTATAATAAACAAAATAATGTCCGGACCAAAATTGTTAGAATTTTTAATACCTATGGTCCTAAAATGCATCCAAATGATGGCAGAGTTATTTCAAATTTTATTGTACAAGCATTACAAAATAGCCCAATAAGCATTTATGGTGATGGTACACAAACCCGTAGTTTTCAATATGTTGATGATCTTGTTGAGGGTTTAATCAGAATGATGAATACAGATGATAGTGTTGTTGGTCCTGTAAATATTGGAAATCCAGATGAATTCACTATGCTTGAACTTGCTCAAAAGATTCAAGAAATGACCAAATCCAAAAGCGAGATAGAGTATTTCCCACTACCGGAAGATGATCCAACCCAACGTAAACCAGATATTAGCTTGGCAAAGAATGTTCTTAATGGTTGGAGTCCATCTGTTAATCTTGAAGAAGGTTTGCAGAAAACAATAGATTATTTTAAACAAGTAATTTAACTAATTATTTTAAAATTAAAAAATCTTAGAATGAAAGGAATAATACTGGCAGGAGGCGCTGGAACCAGATTGCATCCAATGACAATAAGTATTTCGAAACAAATTATACCTGTTTACGATAAACCAATGATTTACTATCCTTTATCAGTTTTAATGTTAGCTGGGATACGGGAAGTATTAATTATTTCGACACCCCACGACATATCATTATATGAACGATTATTTGGAGATGGAAAGCAATTGGGGATGAAAATCTCATATAAAGTACAACCATCACCTGATGGACTTGCTCAGGCTTTTATTCTTGGAGAGGAATTTATTGGCGATGATAATGTCTGCTTGGTTTTGGGAGATAATATCTTTTATGGACAAGGGTTTGGTGAAGTTCTTCTTCAGGCTTCAAAACTTGAAGATGGTGCTCTTATCTTTGGATATTATGTTAATGATCCACAAAGATATGGTGTTGCAGAATTTGATAAAAATGGGAAGGTTTTTTCTATTGAAGAAAAGCCAGATCATCCAAAATCTAATTATGCAGTTACTGGGCTTTACTTTTACAGTAATGATGTTGTTAAAAAAGCTAAAAACTTAAAACCATCAAAACGCGGAGAACTTGAGATTACAGATCTAAATAACATATTTCTTAAAGAAGAAAGATTGCAAATTAAACTTTTAGGACGTGGGTTTGCTTGGCTTGATACTGGAACTCCAGAGAGTCTGTTACAAGCTGCAAATTTTATGGAGACTATTGAGGCTAGACAAGGGCTAAAAGCATCTTGTATCGAAGAAATTGCTTATAGACGAGGGTTTATTTCAAAAACACAATTTGAAGATCTAATAGAGCCGTTGAAGAAAAGTCAGTATGGCCAATATCTTTTAAAAATTCTTAATGAGGATATCCCATTATGATTGTTAAACAAACAAAAATACAAGGATTGCTGATAATTGAGCCTAAGGTTTTTGGGGATAACCGCGGTTATTTCTTCGAATCATGGAATCATAAGGATGCATTAAATAATAACTTGCAATTTTTACCCATTCAGCATAATGAGTCTAGTTCTTCGTATGGAGTAATTAGAGGCTTACATTATCAATTAAATCCGTATGCTCAGTCAAAGCTGGTTCGAGTTGTTTATGGTAATGTATTAGACGTGGCAGTCGATTTGCGAAAGGATTCTTCAACTTTTGGCCAATATGTTGCAGTTGAGTTGTCTGGAGAAAATAAATTACAATTTCTGATTCCAAGGGGTTTTGCACATGGATTTGCTGTATTATCTGAGAAAGTAGTTTTCTCTTATTTGTGCGATGAGTATTATTCTCCCGAATCGGAAAGAGGAATAATTTATAACGATAAAACACTTAATATTGATTGGAAGATACCTCAAGATAAAATTATAGTATCTGAAAAAGATACAAAGAATCCGTTATTTAGTAATGCCGAAATGAATTTTAAAATATGAAGAATATTTTGGTTACCGGAGCAAATGGACAATTAGGTCGAAAGCTTTTCGATAATTCTGGGATTTTGTCTGGATGGAATTTCTTGTTCACTGATTTGCCTGAGACTGATATTACTAAAAAGGATGATATTGATAAGCTGTTTGCAGATGAGCAAATTGATATTATAATCAATTGTGCAGCATATACTGCTGTAGATAAAGCAGAAGAAGATGAAGCTAACGCTCATATGGTTAATGCTGTAGGACCTCATATTTTGGCAGAAAAGGCAAAACTGAGTGGAGCAAAACTGATTCATATTTCTACTGATTATGTTTTTGATGGGCAGGCAAATACACCATATGTTGAGACAAATAAAGTCAATCCGGTGTCGATATATGGTAAAACTAAAAGGGAAGGTGAGGAAATTGTTTTGAATACATCACCTGAGAGTATAATTATCCGTACCTCCTGGCTTTATAGTGAATATGGTCATAATTTTGCGAAAACCATTCTTAAATATGGTACAATTAAGGAAAAACTCAATGTCGTTTTCGATCAGGTAGGTACACCAACATATGCGGGAAGTTTTGCAAGTGCTATATTAATGATAATTACGGATTATGAAAATACTGGCGAATGGAAGTCTGGGATTTATCATTATTCAAATCAAGGGGTATGCTCTTGGTATGATTTTGCTGTATTTTTATTAAGTAGTAAGGGTATTAATACACCAGTTATTCCAGTTCGAAGTAGCGAATTTAAGACAGTTGCCAAACGGCCGTCTTATAGCGTTTTAGATAAGACAAAAATTACCAAAACATTTGGAATCAATATTCCACATTGGACAGATTCATGTCTTGAAATGATTCAAAAATTATAGATTATTATTTCTTTTTGAGCTCTATTGTAAGAGTATTAAGAAACATTTATTCGTTTTCAGCAAGATTATCAAGTACAATCTTGATAAGTTTTTTCATAGGAATCTTATAGTCTTTACTGTATTGCTTTGCATATCTATTTGCAATTATAACGCAAACAGTTGCAGCTTTATGACCAAGAAGAGCAGAAAGTCCAAACAACGCCGAGCTTTCCATTTCATAATTTGTAATGCATTTTTCGTTAAATCTGAAAGCTCTTATTTTTTCGTTAATATCTCTATCTTGGATTTCTAAACGCAATTCTCTTCCTTGTGGTCCGTAAAACCCAGGCGCGGAAATTGTTAGCCCTTTTCTGAAGTTTTTATCGATGCGCTTCATCAAGGATTCAGATGCATTAATAAAATATGGAGTTGCAATTCTTTTATTCCAATCCATATGTTTCAAAAAAGCAGTTTCTATTTCGTCATTACAAACTTCGTCGCGTCTTTTGTAAAAGTTTAATAAGCCATCAAATCCTATTGCTGTTTCAGACATTAGGAATGAATCAACATCCATATCTTCTTGCAAACCGCCAGATGTTCCTATTCTAACAAAATTTAGGCTTTTATGTGTGTCTTTTATTGTGCGCTTTTTTAGGTCAATATTAACTAATGCATCTAATTCATTTAATACAATGTCAATATTATCTGTACCAATGCCCGTAGCAATTACAGAGATTCGCTTACCTTTATATATACCTGTATGTGTAATAAACTCTCGGTTATGTACAACATGTTCTATTTCATCAAAATGCTCTGATATTAGAGCTACTCTACCAGGATCGCCAACTAAAATGATATCTTTTGCAATCTGTTCAGGAATGAGATGAAGGTGAAAGATACTACCATCATTATTGATAATTAATTCTGAATTTCCAATTTGTTTCATAATGTAAAATACTATATATTTGTAAATGTATCAAATTTCCTGATGATATCAAAAAAAGAGTAAAACATTTATGACAAAAACCCGAATTCTTGTACCAACAAATTTTTCTAAACAGGCTGATATTGCTTTCAAGCAAAGTGTTTTCTTTTCTGAAAAAGCAAAGTCTGATGTTTTTTTGATGCATGTTATTCCAAGTCTTAAAAATATTGATAGTAATATTAATTCTATTGAAACAATTCAGAATAAACTCCAAAACCTTGTCGACCCACTCATTACATTTGCTGGAGGTAAAATTCATACTAAGATAGAATCAGGTAAAATTATCACTCAAATTCTAAATGCGGAAAGAGATTTAAAGCCTAATTTTATATTTATCGGAACTGATGCAAGTTCAAAACCAAATTCTTCAACTACTTTGAGGATATTAAATCATGTTGATTGCCCTCTCGTTGTTTTTACAGGAAGATCTAATAAAACCGGATGTGATAAAATTATTTTACCACTTGATTTGAAAAAGGAAACAAAACAAAAGATTAATCAAACTGTTAAAATTGCAAAAATTTATAATTCTGAGGTACATATTGTTTCTGCAACTAACTTTGAAGAAGAAATTCAATGCGATCGGATTAAAGAACAATTGAATCAAGTTAAAAATGTATTTGACAAACTTGAGATTAAATCTCAGATTAAATTGTTGAAAACAAAGAATGATATTGAGGTTATGGCCAATGCAATAAATGATTATGCTGATGATATTAATGCTGATCTTATTGTAATTATGACAAGACAAGAAAACAAAATACAGAAGTTTTTTGTTGGAAGTATGGCTATAAAGCTTATTAGGAAGTCAACGGTGCCAATTATGTGTATTAGTCCAAAAGTAAATATTTAAAAGTAAATAATTAAAACTAAATAAAAATGGATATTCAAAAGTACAAAAAGTTTATTATCGCAGGTGCAGCTCTTGTTCTGCTGGTTATTATTTTCAGCAGTTCTATGTTCTATATTGTAAAACCGGGAGAGAGAGGAATAACATTCCGCCCATTTAGTTCTGGTTTGGATACTGTTAATATTGGTAATCCAGGGTTTCATGTTGTAGCTCCATGGAATGATTTTATTGTTTATAATGTGAAAGAACGTATCGCAGAGGAAACTCTTGATGTTCTTGATAAAGCAGGTCTTTCAATTAATGTTGAAGTGTCAGTGAGATTTAATCCAATACCTTCAAGATTGCCGTTTTTGCATCAGCAATTTGGAGAAGATTATATGAATCAGTTAATTATTCCGGAAGTTAGATCTACGGTGAGACAAGTTATGGGTAGATATACTGCTGAGGAGATATATTCAACAAAAAGAGCTCTAGTTGAGGAAGAAATCATTAATGAAACAACTCAAAAGCTTTTTGATAATTCTGTTGAGACAAAGGCAGTTCTTATTAGATCAATAAATTTACCTCCACAAATTAAAACTGCTATTGAAACTAAACTTCAACAGGAGCAAGAATCATTAGCTTACGAGTTTAGAATTGAAAAAGAGACTAAAGAAGCAGAACGTAAGCGAATAGAAGCTGAAGGAGAATCAGCAGCGAATATGATTATTAATGCCAGCTTAACACCAAGTTTATTAAAAATGAGAGGGATAGAGGCTACATTAAAATTAGCTGAATCTACAAATGCTAAAACTGTTATCGTTGGTTCTGGCGACGGTGGATTGCCACTGATATTGAATCAGTAAAATATTAACAATAAATAAAAACAGCCCTTATTTAAGGGCTGTTTTTTTATGCTTTATTTCGAAAGAGAGTAATTATTTAATAATATTTATTTTAATTACTTCAGTTTTAACTTTAACAAAGTAAGTGCCCTCTGTCAATTCGCTAATGTCAATTGTTTGGGAAGCAGAGGCATTATCAATACTAGCCACAATTTCGCCTAACAAATTAAAGATAATAACATTAGTGTTTTCAGCGTTTACAAGGGTAATTTGATTCCTTGCAGGATTAGGATATATTGAAACGATATTATTTGAAATTTCATCAAGTCCTGTAGTTCTTGTTATTGATACACAAGTGGTATTATTTTCAGTATTTGCGTCTGTTCCTAAATAAGTTACCTGAAGACAAACCTCGAAAGTTCCAGATAATCCAGCCATATCCATTATTGCAGCAGTTATTGTAGAGCCTGTTTCTGTCAAGGACATTGTTTCTCCATCTGTTAGTCCTGTTAGGTTTTCCGAGTATGTGTCAATTGGTGAACCGTTTACTAGGATATTTATATCTGCATAATTATTAGCTACATCTGGACCATTGTTTTTAGTGGCTGGAAAAAAAGTTAAATCGTCAGTAGGGCCAATAGCCAAACTTGTCGCAATAGGTGTAAAGTCCTCTACACTAGTTGCAAATATTGCCTCCATATCACAAGATGTTGGTGTTATTGTACCTCTAGTGACAGTTAAACAGTTTGTGTTGTTTGCTGTTATTGGATCAGAACCATCATATGTTATTGTAAAGCAAACATCAAAGAGTCCTGATATAGATAGTGCATCCATCTCACTTGCAGTAATTGTTACTGAAACTCCTGGAATAACAGAGGTGTAATAGCCGTTACTAACTGAATATGCTCCCGAAAGATCAACAACGGTTTCTGCTAAAAGTTCATTGCCATCAATAGTTGCACTCACCGTGGCAGTTGTATTTGTAGCATCAACACCATTATTGTAAATGACAGGATAAATCACAAGGTCCTCTGTTTCATTTATACTTTTTTCTGTAATATATTCTGTTGGGCTAGGATAAGTATTTAAATATTTAATAGTTAAATCAGATTGTTCTTCGTATGGGTTTCCATCGTCCACATAAAGAGATATTCCTATTGGATGTAATTCGGGCTCTGAAAAAGATCCGAAGTTAGGTTTGCCGATAACGGCAGTCCGTCTAAAAACCACCCATTTTTCAATATTTTACTCAAATATAAGCGACTTTAAGCGACCTTTTTTGATTTACACAAAGTATTATTGACAAGTAATGCAAAAAAGAGAATAGCTTAAAATGGATGATATGATGTTTTATGAGAGGGAATTTAGCAATTAGCAATAAAAGCAATGTTTCCAAGTAGGTTTTAAGAACATCTATACCGAGAATATTAATTATTCTACGTAAGATGTAGGCTGTAAACATAAAGCCTACATCTGCATTGGCTCTTTGTATGTATTTCTTAGTCA
>CAZUQY010000074.1:0-11299 GCA_964622935.1 uncultured Bacteroidales bacterium
CATTTCAGAAAGAGAGAAAACTTAACCCCTGTTGCATTTACTAATTGAATTTTTCCTATTAAAACGAAAAAATGCTTTAAAAGTTGTCTATTGTAGACTAACAGTAGGATTTAAAACATTGGGTTTGACCCAGATACTGATGTTTCTGTTGGAGAAAGGTAGATTCCTATACATACTTCATGAGCTCCGCTACTGACGTTTTTTATACGAGATAAAACAAAGTCAAAAGAATAAGAAAAGTAAAATCTATCGTATTTATATCCTGCAGAGAAAACTAACGCATCACCTTTACTAAGGTATAATGATGAGAGAAAAGCAGAATTATATGAATAATTTAAACCCAAATCAAATTTAAATGGTGTTGATTTAACAATATATAAATTTGTAAATGGAGAGAATTTGTGATGATTTTCAGCATCTGTAATGTTGTATCCTCCAGATATTGTAAAATGTCGGTAATCTCTTATAATTCCAGGGATATCATTTGTACTTTGGAAGAAAGTATATTTTGTTCTGAATAGCTGCAATACAGAGAATCCAGCAAAGAATTTACTATTGTATATCATTAATCCTGCATTTGCATCTGGTTTCCATGTCTTATCATCTAAACTTTGATTTATAACCTGATCGTTAGCATCGTATATGGTGATTTCTGTCCCTTTTAATTTATATTGTGTTAGAGTCCAAGCTAGACCAAAACTTAAATAAAATTGTTCAGTTTTTAGTAGATATGCATAATTAAGACTAAAATCTAATTTTTGAGTTAAGCCATAAGAGTCGTTCATTATATAAGCGCCAGCAGCCATATCATCTCGAAAAAGGTATTTTCCGCTAATTGTAGAAATTTTTGGAGCTCCGATAAACCCAATCCATTGGGATCTGTGATCAAGCATTATGTCCGGCATATCTTTTATGGTAATAGTTGCCGGGTTCAAAATATTAAGGTTAAAATATGGATTTCTAAAATGAGGTAATTGTTGTGAGCTTAAGTTTTGTCCAAAAAATAAGCCCCAAATAACTAAAATAACAATATATATATTTGTACGTTTTCCCATATCTATCTGATTATCGTTACATGTCCTTTGATAGGTTCTTTTCCATTTCCTAATTCAATAATATAATAGTATGTGGCTTCTGGTAAATCTTTACCATTAAATGTTCCACCCCAGTCATTTTCATAGCTTTCGGTGTGAAAAACTTCGTTACCAACTCTGTTGTAAATCCAGACTTCATTAAACTCAAACTGCTGTATGTTTTCAACAATCCATGTGTCATTTGCGCCATCATTATTTGGAGTGATGGTATTATAAACTGTAACACAATATTCGGCTTCCGGTAAATCAACATAGTAAATAAATGAACAGTTGTTAGCATCAGTTATTGTAAGCATATATGTACCATTCCTAATTTCATCAATGCTTTCAGAGTCCGAACCATTATCCCATAAATAACTGTATAAAGGTGTGCCTCCTGAAGGAGCAACCTCTACTGCACCGTCATAAACATTACTGCATGAAGGTTGAGTTATTATAAAGTTTGGAATGATAGAATCAGGTTGTTGTATTAAAACTTCTATTGTGTCAGAGCAGTTGTATTTATCTGAAGCAAAAACAAGATAATCTCCAGAAGGTAAGAAATAAGCAGTGTCTCCAATTTGTCCATCTGACCATATGTAAGAGATTGGGTTGACTCCATCAGGTAATGAAGCGACTGCCTTTGCAATACTATCTTTAAAGCACAGATTTTGCACTAAAATATCGTATAATCCATAGATTTTACCAGTTTTTTCAACATCAAGATATAAGGTGTCAATACAATTATGACTATCAGTAACTATTACATAAACTTCGCCTGTAGGTAAATTATTTGTTGTTGAATTTGTTTCGCTATTTGACCATGTGTAATTATAGGGTGGAGTTCCACCATCTGGTGTTACTGTTCCACTACCTGCTGAGACACCACATATTACAGGTGATGTAATTCCGCTGAGTTCAAGTAGAGGAGGCTCGGTAAACCTTATGCTGTCAAAATAAGAACAGTTATTGTCATCAGTTATAGTAATATTGTAATAAATTCCTGCGAGCATTCCTTCACCTGTAAAATCTGTTTGAACTATGTCTTCTTCCCAAGTGACAGAGTATGGATCTGTTCCTCCTGTTGGGCTAACATTTGAACTTGCATCTGAAAAACCAAAACAACTAACATTCTGGATTTGTGTGAAATTAGAATTTAGTTGATACTGTGGCTCTGTGATTGTTATTGTTTCAATGCTTTGACATCCATTATCATCAGTAACAGTTATTGTGTAATCTCCAATTGGTAAATTACCTATTGAGTCAGAGTAATAATCATTACTCCATTGTATGTTATAATCAGGAATTCCACCAGAAGGAGTAACTATAATATAAGCATCATGACCACCTTTACAATTAACATTCTGAATGAAAAAATCAAGAATCAATTCATCAGGTTGTGAGATATTTGTACTGGCTGTATCTGAGCATCCATTTGCATCAGTAACGGAAATAAAGTAATACCCAGGGTGCATATTTGTCAATATAGAAGTGTTATGACTTAGGTCGTGAAACCAATGATATGTATATGGTTCTGTTCCACCAGTTGTTTGCGCATTGAGGCTACCGTTATCAAGTCCAAAACATGGAATGTTTGAAGAAACAATATTTGTTATTAATGAATCAGGTTCTTCAATTTGAATCATTTCTGTCCAAAGACAATCATTTGCATCAGTAACTGAAACTGTGTAATATCCTGCAGGTAGGTTATCAAGATCCTGATAGGTCTGCCCGCTTGACCACTCTACGGTATATGGTGGAGTTGCCCCAGAAAGTGAAATATCTATTGATCCGTAGTCAGTTCCATGACATGGAATATTTGTTGCGTCAGATGTTATTGTTAATGGAGTACTTGGTTGGTCAATAAAAATTGAATCTGTGACTGCACAGTTAACAAAATCAGAAATAGTGACATAGTACCATCCTCCTGTTAAGTCTGATGGGTTCTGGTTTTCACTTCCGTTCGACCAATCGAAGAAATAAGGTGGAGTACCACCATTTACCTCTGTTTGAATTTCCCCAGTAAAAAATCCGAAGCAGTTAAGATCGGTTGCAGTTAATGAAAGAACAATTGGAGGATTAATAGCGACAGTTAATGAATCGTAAGATTCACAATTATTGTCATCAGTTATAGTTACCATATAATATGCTGGTACGGCATAAATGCTGTCTGTATCAGTATATAAATCAAAAGTAAGATTTCCTGTTGACCATTCGAAATCGTATGGTTCTATTCCATTTTGTGCTTCAGCATAAATGTAATCATAAGGTTGTCCGTAGCAGTATGCTCCATTTGTATATAGCAGGGCATTGACTTCGGATTTGTCATACGGTTTTATGTATGTCCCGTCAAAGACAATGTCTTCGTTAAAGTGCATTAACTCCCATGTTTGGTCAAACCATGTTACAGGAACATATCCCAAACTTATTGTCCATTCAAAAAATGGTCCTATATGCCAAGGGCCTATATCTTTTGCCTCTGAATCGTCATAATATCCGGCATATTCAATTTCTGGTGACTTAGGAGGATTAGCTTCTCCTAAAGGAAGTGTAAATTCTGGCATTGTTGACGGAGCAATTGCAGATTTAAAAGGTGTAACAATAGTAATATCGGCACTTAATGCTTCTATCACAAATGAAAACGCAATACTGTCCCAAGTATGGTTCCGAATTGTTGGTTGGATGTTATATCTACAGCCTACATACATCGAATCCCAGTCGTGACAAGGGTATTGGATTGTTAAATCGTTTCCAACGGCAAATGTTATTGTGTCACCAAAACCGTTTTCGACTTCAATGTCGCTATTTATAGGGTCAGTAACAGACCAATCCATTTCTACTGGAAAATCCAATGTGGCCCAGATAGTAGGACAAAAATAAATGTCTTGGTTAAGAGTATTTGTTATTATAAAATCTACAGTAAGTAATGAATATTCAATTTGAAATACGATATCGCCTAATGGCGTACTTAGAGGATATGATATTGTGTCGTTAAGGAAGTCTATTGCTTCCTGAATTTGTGGTCCTTCAGGCGGTGGAATAAAACCTGCCATGACATATAGAAAACCGATGACATCAATATTAATGTCCATATATGGGTCGTCTCCCTGAGCAATCAGGCAATTAGATCCTTCTTCAACATAGTCTTCAGTCTCTACAAATGGTAAATCTACATGTGCTTCAAAATTAAATCCAACCAAATCGGTAAAGTCTATGTCAATAGGCAAATCATAATCATGACAAAATTGAAATTCATCTCCAACGTAACAAGGATAAATCGTATATTCTGTTTCGGCATTAATATGAAAAAGAGTATCAAGTGTGTGTGGGACTGATACGCTTGCTGGAATTAGATGTATTGTGTCGCAACTAAAAACGCAAACTAAGATGTCCATAAATGGATTGAATTCATATTCAAGATCAAGTGTTATAACCCCAACTGGAGGAAATTCAGTTTCCAAATTCCATCCTTCTGTTACTTCATAGGAGGAATGGATTATTGCTGGGCCACCGTAATTAAACGTGTAATCTTCAGGAAAGTCCATAGTTACTGCAATAGGGTAATCAAGGCTGAAACTTCCGCTATAAAATCCATGAGCTTCGAAAGATGATCTTAAGAGTGCATAGATACCAAGATCCATTCCTACACCAAATTGTTGTCCAAGAAATTCTGTAATTTCAGAAAATCCCCAAGATTCGTCAATTTCAACATCAAAAAAAGTGTGGTCAACGTCAATCCCATAGGCATCATCTGGACCCCACATGTTTTGATCATATGAAGAGTACCACATTTCATGTAACAAATCGTTTTGAGAAAATATGCTTGTTGAAACACTACAAAACGCTATTACTAAAAGGATAAATATTTTATTTTGTTTTTTCATAGTTTACTGAACAGATTTCAAACATGCTTCAATTGATGGGTAAATAAGTTTCTTGATGCTTAGAGGATAGTTAACATTTATCCAGATAGTATTTTCATTTTCAGTGAAAAACATTACACGCTCATATTCAACATCGTTGGAAAAGAATGTGACAAAATAGATTATGGCAGCTTTGCCATTTTCGGTGGTAATATCAATACGTTCTTTGAATTTATAATCTTGCGATTCAATATATTCTTTTGTCATTGAAGCGTCAATAAGTTTTATAGAACTGCCGGGAACTTCAATAATTTGAATCGTGGTTGCTGAACCAGGATGAACATACCCATTAATTGTCGGATCCTCAATAAAATATTCAGGTGGAATCAAATGAACACTCGTATTTGGAGCTTGAACAAGCATAGACTGATCATAAACCAGTTTTGTCTGCTGGTTAGCAACAAATTCATCAAGCTTGTTTTCTTGAGAATGTGCAATAATAAAGCTAAAAAGCAATAAAAATAAAAGAGTTCCTCTTAACATAACAACAGCGTTAATTCAATGTGTAAATTTATACAAAATTATAAAACAAACAAAAAACAATTTTATAATAAGAATAAAATCATTTACTTATACTTATTTTCTTGATGACAGATATTTTAGCAGACTTAAGTTTCAGGAAATAGACTCCCGGAAACATGTTGATAGCATTCATTTCTGTAATTTCGTCATTTGGTAATATCTCTCCATGTTTGATTAATTTACCATCAATTGAAAATAATTCATATGAGATCCTACTTTTTGAATTTTGTGTCCGTATTGTGAAATGGCCATCGTTTGGATTAGGATATACTTCGATTATAGGAATTTCTTCGGTATTTATATCTACATAAGGAGTTATGCTTAGTAAGAAATCACAAGCAGAATAGCAACTAGTTATTTCGTCAATATAAGTATATGTTATAGTATATTCTCCAATCTCGTATGATGGTGGATTGATATAGGTTATAGGAGTGCCATCAATTGTGTATTCTCCACCCGTTGGTTCAGCGCTTTGTAATGGGAATGGTGAATCTTCAACTGTCGTAGTAATGTTTTCTGGACAGGTGACTAATGGATTCTCATTTACTGTGATAAAGAAATAGCATTCTTCTGTATCATAAGAGTATGTTATTGTTTGAATACCCAAACTAGCGCTTGTTGGAGTGAACCAACCTTCGTTAGCATCAGGGCCAGTATATGTACCACCTATTGGAGTTCCTCCAGATAATTCAAAAGGATCAGAATCTAGACAAGTCTGAATATCTTCAGGGCATGTTAGATTTAACGGCTCAATAACATTAATATAAAACGTACATGAGTTATCGCAATTATCACTGTATGAATAAGTTACTTCAAAATCTCCTTCTCCATATAGAGATGGGTCAAATATTTCAACACTGTTTCCTCCAATGTAGTAAATGCCATCAGTAGGTGTTGCTCCAGATAAAGAAAATGGGCTGCTTTCAGTTGTAGTTTCAATGTTGTTAGGACATTCTACATTTGGCAAATCATTAACGGTTATTATAAAATAACAAGTTTCTGTATCATAATTATAAGATATTGTTTGAGCTCCAATGCTAGCTAAAGCAGGATTGAAAGTGCTTGATGTGACGCCAGTAACTGTATAGGCTCCTCCAGGAGGTGTTGCTCCTTCAAGTAAAAATTCCGACTCGTCAATGCAAACAGAATAATCTTCCGGACAGTCTAAGATAAGCGGTTCAAATACATATATTGTGAAAGTACAGGTATTTGTGCAATTTTCCGGACTGTTTGTGTATTCATAAGTGACTTCATATTCGCCAACACCATTTGTAGCTGGATTAAAAGTAGTAACAGGATTTACATCGATATAATATGTTCCTCCAATAGGAGATGAGCCAATAATTGTCCATGTAGGATCGTCGACGGGTAGATATACATCATCTGGGCAAGTGACAATTGGTAATTCGTTAACGGTAATTATAAAGTAACAAGAGTTTCCGTCAACAGTATAAGTTAT
Source organism: uncultured Bacteroidales bacterium (assembly GCA_964622935.1). GTDB lineage: Bacteria > Bacteroidota > Bacteroidia > Bacteroidales > ML635J-15 > Bact-19. Next base: position 6,978 of record CAZUQY010000074.1, read on the forward strand.
GGTTTGTGCAGCAACTCCTGCGACTTGTGGATTGAATACTCCTGCTGAAACACCCGGCCCAGTATATGTGCCCCCTGATGGACTTGCACCACTTAATGTAAATGCTTCATCGGAAATGCAAACTTCAAAATCTTCTGGGCATTCTGTATCTATGGCTAATACTCCGTCAGATATTACAGGATCAGATAAAGTGCCTGCTCCATTTTCAGCTTTGATGTTTAAAAAATATGTACTTCCGGCAATTAGAGTAGTTGCTGTGTTTGTAAAACTTAAATTAAGACCATTGTCTGTCCATGTAATAAGATCGGTAGCACCTGGACTTGTTCCTACTGAATAGTAATATGCTGTTACACCACTGTTTGCATCATCAAATGAGTCCCAGTTTCCTGATATTTCACCAAGTTCATAAGTTATGTCAATGTCTGATGATGCACCATCATTTACTAACCCAGCAATAGATGGTGGAGTCCAGTCAACTTTTACTCCATGTGAAATAATTGCAGAAATATTTTTGGCTGAATCATTTACAATAGAGTAAATCATAGCTGCATTATTACTAGGTGAAACGCTTTGAGACCTAATGTCTGAAGTTGAATTGCCAATGCTAATATCAGCATCAAGATATCTTGACCTATAAACTTTAAAATTGTCAATAGACATATTTGCATTTCCACTACGGAATGACACATAATTGCCTGTTGAATAGGGCTCAGAGTCTCTAAATTCGCCAACTAATATATTGTTCATGTATAAAAATGTGTCGCCATTAATTCTGTCAAAGATTATTTTTACATTATACCATTGATTGGCATTAAATTCAATATCGTAATCCTTTTCTAGTGAAAAAACATCATCGGTTACTTTGTAAAACTCCAATTTTTGGCTTTCTAGTCTAAACCATACAAAATATCCGTTACCACGATTAGTTAAAGTAGGGTCATCACAGAAATAATGAAATCCTCCGCGTTTGTTAGAGTCGGTACCATTAATATTGAGATCAAATTCGTATAGATATCTGTTTGAAAGGTCTTCTTGCAGAAATGCATAAATGTTGCTGTTACCTTCGATTTCATCAGTTTGAACCATAGTGCCTGATGAGCTTGCCCAGGTTCCAGTTTGAGAAATCCATTCGGTTCCTATTTCGCTGTCAAAACTATTGAATGCAAAACCATTTTGCATATTTGCTGTCCATTTTGTGCCATCAAAATCAGAAACACAAAATAGGCTTTTTTCAATTCCACTAAGTTCATCAGAATCGGTAAAGTTTGCAGTAAAATCATTTGTTTGCCATTCACCTGTGACATTGATTTCAGTTTCAGGAACATCAAAATCTGTAAAAATATTCTTTGAAATATTCTCCGACCAATTGTCTGCATTATCAATAAGGATTGTTCTTATTCTTCCAGCTTCTTGAACTGTTGATTCACTTTGGTATCTAATGTCAGCATTGGCAGATATTTCAGGAAGAACCTCAATTGTATTATTTCTTGTTTTATAAATTTTAAAATCGTCGTATTCTGTTTGACATTCACCAGTCCTAAGAGATATTGCAGAACCAGAAGTAAGTGGCGTAAGGTCAGTGGCTGTAGCAGCTAGAGTATTGTCAATATATATATATATATATCCAGTTGTAGTGTTTAAAATAATTTTAACATCATACCAGACATCTTCATCAATTGTAAAACTTTCAGTAACTAACCAACCATTAGTGTTTGAATATGAATTGTCGTCATATTCATAAATTTGAACAGTGTTATTATCAGCACGCAAGTATAACATGTAGGAGTCGCCTCTGCCGTCACCTGTTGGATCGCTGCAGAAAAAGTGAATTCCCGATCTTCTATTAGAACCTGAACCAGAAATTTTTTGCTGCCAATTATATAAGTATGTATTTCCTGATTCTTGTAATACATTGGCATAAATGTTTGTGTTTGAGCTTATTTCATCGGTTTGTATTATGTGTTCAGAATTGATTGACCACGTTCCAGAAACTGGTGTCCAATCAGGATGTATTGATGATGTAAAGTTGTCGTTGAAAAAACCTTCTGAATTGTTTGCACGCCATTCTGTACCATCAAAATCCATAATTTGATAGAAACTGTAATTTACTCCTGTACCACCTGCATTATCAGCATCAGAAAACATTACTTCAAATTTGGAATTGTACCAATTACGGTCTGTGGAAATTGAGGTAGTTGGTGGATCAATATCTGAAGGTGTTGTACAATCAAGAATTATTTGATTGGTTTGACTTATAATGTCGGGTAACAAAGCATAAAGAGTAGTTCCTGGACAGGTTGTTCCGCCGGGATTTACATCTTTATGTCCGCAAATACGTGGTAGTGTTACCCATGTAGGACCAGCTTGATTTAAAATGCTTGCTGATGATGTAGGGTCAAAGCCTTTGTAATCAAACCACCATGCAAGAAATTCGGAACATTTCTGCAACTGTGGAGTAGTTGGAGCAGTTTCAACAGCATCTGAATTTCCCAGAAAATTTACTCCTATGGAGTAATCATTTGAAGCACCAGCATGGGCGCCCCTAACGTCATCATATGGCATGTTAAGATTATGTCTACCTTGAAAAAGATTCCCATATTTATCAACGAGATAATTATATCCAATATCGCTCCAACCATTGTAATTTACATGATAATCCCAGTATGAGCGAACAATAGCAGAGCCATCAGTATAAGAATCTGGACTTGCTCCATGATGGATAACAGTGTGTGTTGATGATATATCTATGACAGTATATGTCGGGTTTAAACATTCTGACGTTCCACACCAATCAGAACGGGGAATAATTGTTGGTAATGCAGGACATGCTTTTGCTCCATTTGCAGTAGTATTTATGACAGTATTTGGATTAATGGTTTTGCTTATATCCAGTAAAATCAAATAGATTTTACTAATTCCTTCACTTTCAGGACAATGGATGTAGAATTCTATTGAGTCGTGAGTATATTCATCAATTCCAAATAAAAGATCAGACTGATAAAAGCCACTCCTGGTTTCGCCTGGATTCGTAAAGCCATCGTCAACTTTCCAATCTGTCCATCCTATGCTGGGCTTGTGGACTTTATAGATAATTTCAAAATTACCTGCTTCATAATTTGATGTTATTGCGTCCCAACCTAATACAAAAGATGTAAACTCAATAGGTGTTTTTAGTTTAAAACCATAACCACCATTAACATCACGCGTCACAGGTTCATCAATTTTATAGGCAATAAGGCTTGTTTCTGATTCCTGATTTGAAAAAATCACAGAAGTGTTTAACTGTGCAAAGCCAGTTATAGTAAGCATTATAAGTATTAAAGTAAAAGCTTTTCTCATATCTTAGTTAGTTCTCAAACAATTAATGCAATATATGAAAAATATAGTTAAAAAATTATTATAAGAGGAAGATTTAACTCAACCCAAATAAACAGAAAATAGAACTAATCTACAGTTATTCTGTCTGCAGGAGCAATTTTTGTAATATACTGTAGTTTGTTGTCTTTTAATGATTTACAAAATTTTTCAGCTTCTGTATGTGTTTTAAAATTTGCAATTATTACATCAGATTCACCAATATGGTCTTCAAGATTTATATTTTCTATTGATTTCTCTGTAAGAAGTGTATTCATTATTGTGGCTTCTTTGTCTCTGTCTTCTTTTTTGGAATAGCCATTATTGTAATAAACATTAAATCCTTCTTCTCCGATATCGTCAATCTTAAAGTTGTCAGTTTTTTTACCTTGGTAACTCATGGATATAAGAGTATAATCTTTTGATAGGATCCAGAATTTTCCATCAAAGCTGAAGATATCAGTAGAGTAGGCGAATTCGTAGTTCTGACGGAGATCAAATTTTAGCCATTTAGCCTTTTGGATGTCATAAATATTACCTGATTTAGTAGAAGCAATACACATAAGATTTCTGTCTTCAGAATAATTTGCAGCATATGCAAAGCAAGCATCCTTGCACTCAGTCGCTGAACTAATATTTTTCTTATTAACTTTAACAAACATATCCCAGTCTGCAATATAAATTTGGTCATTTGATGTAAGCATGCTAAAAGCGAATGTTCCAGAAAAATCAAATGGGCAGATGATACTTTTACTCACTTCCTTTTTTTCGATATTATATTGCAAAATATATGACCCGTAACCATCTTTTTGTTTTTTGAGATATGCAGAATTATAGCAATTGTATGATTCGGACTTTTCAACTTTATCCATTAAAGATTTTTTTTCATCTGAGTTACCTATTTCAATTTTTGAAGAGAGGATAAAGAAATTTTCAAAATCTTTGTCAAAGGCACAGTTTTTTGGTTG
>CAZUQY010000075.1:0-11247 GCA_964622935.1 uncultured Bacteroidales bacterium
GCATACCTCAATAAAGAAGATTACAAACTTGCAATTAAGGATTTTAATAAAGCTAAAAGCTTGAATTCTGAAATAGACATAATTTATTTCAATCGCGCTGTAACATATCATAATCTTGGAAATCTTGCTCAAGCAATCCTAGATTATAGTAAAACAATTGGATTTAACCTTGGATATACTATGGCTTACTTCTATCGTGGCAATATCTATTTTGAAATGAAAGACTGGACAAATGCATTAAGTGATTATGAAAATGTCTTAAAACTAGAACCTTCATTTAGTGCTGCTCAAGAAAATATTCAAAAAATCAAAATAATGAATGGCCAAATGTAGCAAATGATTTTATTGTTCGTATTTTTCTGCTATTTTTGTATAATCCTAAATAAAAATAATGTCTAAAGAATCTAGATTATCAATAGTTATTCCTGCTTTTAATGAAGCTGATAATTTGGAAATCATTTTACCTGAAATAATCGATTACTGCAAACTAAACAATGCTAAAGTCATTCTGATAAATGATGGTTCTAGAGACAATACAATATCAATATTAGAACAATATAAGAATATAGAGGAAATCTCTATTATTCATCACAAACTTAATAAAGGCTACGGAGCAGCAATAAAAAGTGGGATTTATGCATGTAAAACTGAATATGTAATTACTATAGACGCAGATGGACAACATAGCATATCTGATGTTGACAAACTTTACAAGATTATAACTAAAACTGATGCAGACATGATTGTAGGATCAAGAAAAGGACTAAAATCTGCTTCATTTATGCGTAAGGTTGGGAAAACAATGATCAGAGTTATTGCAAAAATACTGATGAATGTTCCAATTCACGACATTAATTCTGGAATGAAAATTTATCGCACTGATTTGACAAAAAAATATTTGGTTCTTACTCCTGATACTATGTCCTACAGCGATATAATAACACTAATTTTTATAAATAAAAGGCATCTTGTTCTCGAAGAATCAATAACTATTTCTAATAGAAAAAACGGTAAAAGTACTATCCGACTTGAAACAGCATTTCAAACAGTAATGGAGATTATTAATATTGTAATAATGTTTAATCCAATCAAAATATTTTTCCCAATCTCGGTTATATGTTTTCTTATTGGTGTAGGTATAGGCATTCCTGTTTTAATTGCAGGCAGAGGGATTTCTGGGGGGAGTTTACTAGGGATTTTTTCTGGGATATTGTTTTTTCTGCTTGGACTCATCGCTGAACAACTTTCATGGATACGTAGAAATCATAGGAATAAAGACTTATAATGCGTAATATTCAACGTTATATTGATAAAATTGGTGGAAGCATAATTGTGTTTATTTTATCTATCTTCAATAAACAAAAGCCTAGAAAAATCGAACCAAAGCGATTTCTGGTTATAAAATTATGGGCACTAGGAGATTCTGTAATTAGTTTAACGTTGATTAAAGCGATTAGAGCATCATATAAACATTGTACTATCGATGTTTTAATTTTGCCACATGTAAAGGATATATTTGAATGTGCAGATGTTGACAATATTAAGTATCTAGATTCATTTCCTGATTTAAAATACATTACTCTAAATTCAAATAAATATGACATTGTTTTTGATTGTGAGCCCTACTTCAATCTAAGTGCAATAATATCATATTTTGTAGGCAAAGAAAGAATAGGTTTTGCAAACCAATATAGATCTCGATTATATACCTTAACAACAGCATTTCGTAAAAACCAGCACATGGTTCAAAACTATCTGGATTTGTTTAGACTTACTGGTAAAACTTATGATACTGACAAACTAGAAAAACTGACTGTTCCTGAAAATGAAAAACAACGTGTCGAAGAATATATATCAGAAAATTTCTCGAATGACATACTAATTGGAATATGTCCGGGAATTTCAGAATCTACAAAAAACAGGATGTGGTTTGAAGATCGATTTGCAAAACTTGCAGATCAAATAATTGATGAATTTAGTTGTAAAATATTTTTTATTGATAATCAAAAAAATATTCAGATAAATGCAAAGATCATATCTCTGATGAATAATCCTGCAACAAATACAATTGGGTTATTTAGTCTAAAAGAGACTTTTCATTTAATTTCCTTATGTGAAATTTTTATAAGTAATGATACTGGGCCAATGCACATTGCAGCAGCTCAAGGTTGTAAAACAATTGGACTTTTCGGACCAAACACTCCTATTTTATGGGGCCCTTTTGGAAAAGACAATATTTCAATTTATAAAACTACATTAGCTCCATCTATTCAAAATGATAAAGGCACATTTAAAAACAAAAATCGGATTGGATATATGGGGCCAATTAAGGTTGATGATGTTTTTGAGAAGGTGAGTTTATGTTTAAATAGTATGGCTAATTTATAAGGACACCAGAAATAAAAACCAGCTATAAAAGTTATATTTATCTATTTTTTAACCACCTTCAAATTCATAACACCTCCAACTGAAATACTTCTCAAATTATAAACAGCAGGTCTCAATTCATTTAAATCAATTGTTGTTTTAAAATCAACGCTTTCTGTTGAATACTTCTTTGAATAAACAATCCTTCCAAGTTCATCAAAAACATCCAATACAAATTCTTTATCGTCCAAATTCTCAATAATAACATTTAATTCATTTGTAAATGGGTCTGGATAAGCATACATAGTAGGCTGACCACTTGCACTTCTATCACAATTAAGGAAAATAACTTTATAAACTGTTATTTTACCGTCAAAATCAACTTGTTTAAGTCGATAATAATTATCTCCATCGAACAATGATTCATCAACAAACTTATAATAAAGAATTTCGTTTGAATTTCCAACACCACTTATTCTTGCGACTTCAAAAAAATCGTCTGCATCATTTAATTTCTCTAAGATAAAATAATCATTATTAATTTCGGAGGAAGTTTCCCATTCAATTATTGCCTTGCTTCCATCACAAACTGCCCTAAAGTATGTCAACTCGATTGGCAAAGGCAATTCTGTATTCTTAGCTCCAAAAGTAATCTGTCTTTCCCCCTTAGCTCCAAATGGTATATCTATTGTTGATGTTATATCTCCGTTAGCATAAACTTCGGCACTTGCATCCCCTCCAGCATCTTTCCATATTCCGTCCCAGTAGGCAATAGTAAGATCACTACCCATAAAATCTGTTGGATTAGGAGCACAGAAATCATGGATGCTACAAGGGTCATTATTATTCCAATTAAGTGTAGCTTTTAAATTAGAACTTGAATTAACTATCCAATATTCACGATTCGTTGTATGTGTCAATGGGAATTCATGTGTCCATACATGATACCACCATTCATTAAGACCCACATTACTGAATAGATATCTAACAGTAATAGTTGTTGGCGAAACAGGATCAGCAATAAATGGAGCCCAAACACGGTAGTACTCAGTTCCAAAGCCAATATCTCGAGCTGTATTAACATCACCAGTTGGAAATGTAAATGTATTGGTACAATTCTGTTTTTCTACTGTTCCATCTACAAAACTTGTTGTAGTTCCAGCACTAGATGTAGCAGAATTACCAAAAATAAATTTATTTGATCCAGTGTTGACTATTCCATTTGAAAATACAGCAGAATTCGATATTGTCATATTATCCAGTAATAAAATATCCATGTCCCCATCATTATCATTACTAAAAATCAATCTATAAATTATTGATCCATTTGTCTTAACACTTTGCAATCCTGAACCATTTAAAATTAAGCTTCCTGTTCCACTCGAATATACTCCATTATTATAGAAATCACCACCTACATATATAAAATATGAATTAGTTTCAAATGAGCATGATGATGCAATTGTAAAATTACCTAAAATGCGAGCCCCATAACCAGAACCTATATCAATCGAATTAGATCCATTAACATTTAAATCATTAAAATAGGTTCCTGAATCAAGCGATAAATATGAATTACTATTTAAATTAAAAACTGCATTACCAGAACCCACGTAATTTCCACCATTATCTTCATAACTCCCAGTAATTGAAATAGATCCACCAGAGTGATTTATGTTTCCATCGCTGATGTATATATCTTTACAAGTTATTGTACCACCACTAATATTCATACTAGGAATACCTAAAGCATAATAAACATTCGCAAGATCTTCGGTAATCACAACAGTACCTCCAGAAACATTAAATTGTCCATATGAATTTTCAATAGAGTACGATACATTTAGATTTCCGCTTGTAATCAAAAAAGTTCCCCCATCAATATCAACACCAGGCCATCCCTGTCCAATAGTACTAGAAATACCAGTTACATTTAATGTACCACCACTAACAGTAATTTGACCGAATTGCTGAATAACTAAATTATAGCAATTCGCAATTCCCGATGAAATAATTGGATAATATGTACATACATTTGGAATCGTTACACTCAATGAAGCATCTGGCACTCTACCATTGCCCCAGTTTCTACAATCAAACCAGTTTGTACTAATGGCACCAACCCATGTTCCTTCAGCAATCGCAGCATTATAGAGAGTAAGAGTAACTATATCAGAATAATCAGTACAATTATCAGAAATTGCTCTTCGAACATAAGATGTAGTTTGTGTTACTCCAGGCGGATTGTAAGTTGTGCCTGTTTCACCCGAAATAGAAGTATAATTTGTTGGTGGAGTAGAGCACCCTGAAGTACATTGCATCCATTGGTAAACAATCGAACCACATGAACCTCCGCTTGCTGCAGATGTTGAAGTTAAACCTGAAGGTAAAGTATTATAGCATATACTTTGATCTGAGTCTATCGTTCCTGGGGAAAGAGCACTTACACTTGATGCGGTAGCAATTATACTAGTACCAGAAGATCCTGCATTTCCACCACTGCCTGTACTTGCTCTACCATTGGAAGCCACGCTTCCGCCAGAACCACCGGTAACAGATATTGAAACAGATGTATTATTATTAGCACATGGGTTTTTAAATATTTTTACTCTACCACCGCCACCGCCAGAACCACCAGAGCCTTTACCACCATAGTAATCACTACCAGAACCCCAATCACTCCAACCACCATCACCGCCATTTCCACCATTTCCACCATTTGCTTGCAGATTACCTGTTACAGAAATGTCACAATTTGCTTTTAGCATTATGCCTCCACCTGAGCCACCTCCTGCTCCGGAGCCACCTCCACCAGGACCACAAAAGGTTTGTTCAGTACAATCTGGCGTAAAATCACTACAACAACCAGATGTAAAATTATTTTCACCTCCTTCACCTCCATTACTGCCATTTGTTCCATTTGCATATATATTTCCAGAACATGTTAAGTCTTCAGATGCTACTAATTTAACTGCTCCACCACCCTTACCACCGGAACCACCAGCGGTATAGCATGTATGAGGCGGAATTCCAGGACTACAAAAAGCACCACGACCACCACCACCGGCACCACCTCCACCAGAACCATAATTAATTATCTCTGTTGAAGTTCCAAAAGTACTCTTTACAGAACCACCGCTACCACCACCTCCTACAGAGTAGGTACGACACCCAGAATTGCCACATTGAGCATCATCCTCTCCACCAATGCCACCAGTTGTTCCAGCCCCACCAGCACCTCCATAAGACCCACCACTGCCAGCTCCACCACCGCCACCACCACCAACAACACCTCCTTCATCACCTATAAAAAAACACTCCTGTTTTGAACCATATCCTGTACCACCTGTACTTCCAGCATTACCACCACCTGTACCAATTCCAGCACCTCCACCATAGCCACCTCTCTGTCCAAGCGCTTTACAATTATCTTTATCCCAACAAAAAGTAATTCCTCTACCATCAGTACTACCATCTTCTGCCCAAAGACCACCATAAGAGCCTCCAGATCCTCCTGAGTTACCTGCTCCATTTGCATATATAGTACCAATAATATTAACATTTTCTGCTTCTACATAAAAGTAGTGACATGAAGAAGAAACTGTTGCAGTTACACCAGAATTAACGGTAAATGTCCCTACATTATAATGCCGGCCAGCAACTGTTGTGTTAGATGATATCGTCCAGTCATTTCCGCCATGATTGACATTTCCACAGTAGTCTGCATCAATGCGATAAATGTAACATTGTGCAGTTGTGTAATACTGTTCATTACATCCATCGTAATACCTGACCTGAAATATATTTTCCCCCATATTAAGTGATTCCCACTCACTTGTGCTTGTACCATTGTTTACCCAACCGTTATTGTTCATGTTCCATTCATAACGAGAATTCGGATGAATCGTGCAAGATCCTGACCAATTAAATGTATAACCTGTTGAAGTTGTACTTACTCCGCAGGAAGCTGGAGTTGTTATTGTGGGAGTTGTTGAGCTTGTTGGTATTGAATAAAATGTTGTTGCAGATTCATTGTAGCTAGTATAAATAGAATATGATGCATTTGTATGTAAGGCATTATAAACATCAATAGCTCCTGCCCATGTATTGCTATAACTATTTGCATTTGAGTTTGTACCCCATTGTGCATCTGTGGGTCCTTTTAATTGAAGTTCTACTTTTACCTGAAAGTTTTGTGTTACTGGGATAAAAACGACATCCCCGTTTTGAGTCCAGTTAATCCCGCCACCACCATCTGTTGCAGTGAATACCAAACGTGCTTCTACAGTTCTTGTCCCCATAACTCCAGAAGTATTAACATACTGAACCCATGTGGTCGTGGGGAGATATGCAATATTACCAGACAAAGATACTGAAGATGTAAAATAATTTGCACAATTAGGAGTAGATATATCATTACCATTAATACAGCCTAAAGAAGTGTTTGTTCTATCAAACCCCCAACCAAGACATAACGAAGGCCATGAAGGCGTGATAGTATATGTATAAGTCAATCCAGACCTAGCAACATCATCACCTGCAGAACCTATTGTTGTTGTTGATGGATCATCAATTGCAGTCTGAGTAAATCCAAAATTTACACAAAACACAATTAACAGAATTAAAAATAATCTCTTCATCATTATATCTTAACAAATCTTTTAACTATCTTATTTTTACCATTATCCATAATCAATATATAATACCCCCTTCTTAAAAACGAAATATTTATCATAAGGTTCCTATTATCTGCAATAATGTTATCAACATACTTCAATTTTCCAGAGATATCAAATATCTCCACACTAATAGTACTGTTTTTTTCTAAAATATTATTTACATATATAACATCTTCGGCCGGATTTGGGTATAAGTTACATTCTACAAAAATCTCATTCTCTACCGGAATATAATCCCCGTCAAAACATATTTTATCAATAAAAAGCAGTGCTTCCGAAATATTATCACGCTTGCAAGAGGATATAAATATATTTGCGCTATCAGGGTAAGCCTCTGGTGTTTCATAATTAATATCCAATATATATTTCTGCCAAACATTTACTGTTTCTGTTATGTCAATATTGGCATTTCCGACTTGAGTGCCATTTTCATACAGATTTATACTCACAGTTGCTGTATCATTTGCCTCAGGAAAATACTTAGCATAAAACTCTAAAGTTTCGTGCTTATGATTTATCTTGAATTTGCTTTCGTCATCTTTAGCTGAAATAAATCCACGAATTGTATCTGAAGAAGTTATAATGCTATTAATGCATATTGCATAGTCGTTATGAAAAGAATCTTCGACTTTATAAAACGGAAAATATTCTATATTTCCACCATAAAACCAATCTGAATCATTAAAATACCATTGATCGGGTTTCTCTATTACTAAATTTTCCCAATTTGAAAAGCTATGATTATCTATCTGCAAGTCTGGAATATCAAAAGTAATTTGACTTATTTCAATCATACTATTAAAGACATAAGAGGTTTCTGGCTCACTTTTATCTGGGATAGAATTGCAAAAACCAATTAATAGAGTGTCAGGGATTTCTGAATTTAAATAATCTATTGTAAATAAAGAATCAACAAAAGTTCCGTCTGAAGATCCAGTAATATAATGAATATTTTTAGCTACAAAACCATTAACATTTTTTAACCCGATAAATACTAAAGCCGAATCGCCATACTCTATTTCATAATTCATTATGACATTCATTTGGGATGGACGTTCATGTGTTGCATAACCACCATCAGAATTACTAATAATAAAATCTCCATCTATAAACTCAACTTCAAATCTAGCATTTAGTATTACACTGATATCATCATGAGAAAATGTTTCATCATTAACAGGATAAAGAGAAACGATAGTGTCTTCTTCTAGAATAGTACGAGACACATTGCCTGAAGAATACCATGACTCGAGAGCATCTATGTTATATTGAGTCCAATTCTCAAAATCCCAATTAGGAATTGGGTTGCCTGTATAAAAGCTTTTAACTTCACCCAAATATTCACCATAAGTATTAACAATTCTAGCTCTGTAATAATACTCTTGATTATTTGAAAGCCCATTTAATCTATAACCTTCAAGACGTAATTCTCCGCCCCAGAAACTACCAACTAACACTTCATTACTTAGATTGAGATCTGTACCGTACATAAAATATAATTCTGTTTGTACAAAACCAGGATTAATTGAAGCATTTAAATTTGCTGAGGTATCATTTACATCTGTTGCTGATAATGTTTCAATTTCAGGCGTTGCAGATTGCCCATCATTATAAATGAATACATGCCCCCATTGACCGGAAATGGCTCCTAAGTGTGAATTTACAAAGTGAACTGAATATAGATCTACTTCTGGATTATCTTCGACAATTACAAAACTCCAATTTTCACCAGCATTTTCAGTTTTTAATATCTTCCCATAATCACCTACAGCATATGCTACTTGGTCATCTATAATTTCAACACTGTTCAAACATGGATTTGTTTGATTATATACAACATTCCAATTACTTCCTCCGTCATTAGTTTTCATTATGCATGCCACAGAATCAACCCCTTTGACTCCACCAACACACAACCCAAATTCCTCATCATAAAAATCTAAAGAGGAATAACCAACTTCAACCGGAATATCTTCGATATTTGGAACCGTCCAAGTTTCACCAGAATTATCAGAGATTTCAATAAAATCGTTGTTTCCACAAACAATAAATTTAGTATTTGTTACTGAAAAGATATTGATAATTTCATTTTCTGGCCAAAAGTCAACATTAAACCAAGTATCACCATTATTATTAGATTTAATAAGAAATCCATTTTGGTCTTCTCCACCTCCTGCTGCGAAAATAGTTCCGTAATATCCTCTATGCAGACAACTTACGTCACTACCAAGTAAATCCAATCCAAAATCTTTAGGATCCCAAGTCAAACCTCCATCTGTTGTTTCATAATACGATTCACTATCACCTGCACAAATGCCAAATTGATTATTAAAGAACAGCAAGGAGTTCAAAAGTTTACCAGGGTAGATATCATTAAATAGCCACTCAGAACCAGCATTCTCAGTTGTAGACATATATGTTATAGAATCATTAACTGGATTTCCACCAACAACGATAATGTTTTCTGGATTATTTACATGAATATCTCGTAGTTGTCTAGACCTTGGTGTAAAGAAAATCGACCAATCTTGTGCAATTGAATAATTGCATAGTAAGACAAGGCAAAATATTAAAGTTAGAACCCTTTTAACCATTTCTAAAAATTTAATCTTTTAAACACCTTACTGCGTAACCACTTCTTGGACTACAATTGTATCTAGCTATATTTTCATCTTGATGACTAAATTCGCGACGAAAATGTTCTGTTTCATCAGTATTTTTGTGAGTCCAAATAGTTCCCCATTCTGTTTTATGTTCAAACTCGCCAGTTACAGCATTTCTAAATCCATTTGGAAGTACTTCAAATCCATATTCATCAACGCCGTTTCCACTTTCATACCAACCAATACGCTTTTTAAGTTTATCTCCTGCATCATTTCCTCTCCACGATTGACCATTCCAAACATCATCTTGTGCATCGTATTGAGTATCAACTGTCCCTTCTAGTTCTTTCCACTCATTATCTGTCGCGACATGCCAGCCAGTAGGGCACAATTTATCAGTGGCTACTGCATAGTAATTATAGATAGCGCCATCGGTATCTTTGTTGCCTATATCATTTTCATACCATGAATATGCAGACGATGAAATGCTATTCCAATCTCCATTTTCAGTTACATTAGTTATATCTGTACCATCATTAAGCTTTGTAGTCTTTAGGTTCTCAACCAACCAACACTGGTCTCCTACAGAAACAGTACGATAAGCATTCCCATCAATATCAGTAACGGTTTCACAATCAGTACATGAAGCACCATTCCATACCAAATCATTTGTTGTAAACACTAATTCGTCTCCATATACTGTCCCAACTTCATTAGTAGCATATGCTTTAACATAATATGCAGTTTCAAAATTTAAATTAGTTAAACTGTTTGTAAAATCTCCAGTACCTGTTCCATTTTCAGAAAGTCCAAAATTAGTACTTAAATCAGGGTTGGCAACAGTATCCCAAACAAAACCACGTACTGTAATCTCTCCTCCTCCATCATCACTGATAGTGGCGTTACAAGTAGCAGTAAATTCAGTTACATTATTAACACTACTTTCTGATATAACAGGAACAGTATTTTCCTTTTTACATGAATTAAAAAATATCAACAAAACAAAAGATATAGACAAAATAATCGAATAACTCAATTTCATAATAATTTAGCTTTAGTAAATAAATCCAACAATAACACCATCTCCACAATAAACAAATATAAGGCTTTTAATTACCTAGACAGGAAATATTTGATTATATATTTGACATTAAAAATTGTCAAAACAGACAATTATATATTCCCAAACTATATATATATCAAAATAGGGCCAAATTTAAATTTGGCCCTATTTTTTTTAAAACAACAAACTCTATTTACTTCTTAACTACCCTTACATTCAACACATTGGAATCAGATTTACTTCTTAAATTATAGACAGCTGGACGTAATTCTTGTAAATCAATTATTGTTTTAAATTCAGTACTTTGACTATCATATTTTTTATAATAAACTACCCTTCCAAGATCATCAAAAATTTCCAGAACAAAGGCCTCTGTTTCAAAATTCTCAATAACCACATTTAACTCATTTGTAAATGGATTTGGATATGCATACATATTAGGCTGACCACTTGTATTTTCATCACAATTAAGGATAATAACATTATAAATGGTCATCTTGCCATCTAAATCAACTTGTTTTAAACGATAGTAATT
>CAZUQY010000076.1:0-10973 GCA_964622935.1 uncultured Bacteroidales bacterium
TAATTACTAATCCCATTTTATGTAAATCAACAACAAAAGAACTGTTATTTTTATTTGCAAGGACTTTCCAACCCTTAAACATATCTGCAGACCAATTTATGTCATCAATAATATAAATACACTTATCGGATGCAAGATTTTTAGATATATAATTAAAATATTTTAATAAACTTTTCGAATTATGATTACCATCGATATAAATCAGATCATATTTTTCTCCTATTAGCATATTTTGATCAAAAACATCATCGAATGTTTCATTGATAAATCGTACATTTTCAACTTTCCTGTTTTTAAATTGCTTTTTAGCAAAAGCGCAAGTATCAGGACAAGCTTCGATTGTAGTTATTTTTACATTGTCAGACGCTTGTGCAAAATACATACTACCAACTCCAAGTGAAGTCCCCAATTCTAAAACCGAACGAAGCTGAAACTCGACAATAAGTTTCTGAAAAAACACTCCACTTGTTTCATTAGTTGAAGAATACTTAACAATATCAGAAATTCTTCTCGAATTTGATTTCATTTTCTTTGATCCTGATCCAAAATCATTAACATAAATGGAAGAGTTGTTTTTTTTCAAGTCTCTCCTATAATTCGCAGGGATTGCACAAGTATCAGATTTTATATCTAAATCTAATAATTTTTGCCAAAGAATATTCAGATCTTTATTCCTTTTAGGTCTGACATAGTAAAATATGTTTCCAGGAAACTTCAAAATATTTATATTTGTGTAATATTAATAAACAGCAAAAGTAAAAAAAAGAATATAGTATACAGAGTCGCAACTAACAATATGCAAAAAATACTTGATACTGAAATAACATATCTAACTGGTGTTGGTCCTAAAAGAGCAGAAATGCTAAAAGATGAACTTAACATTAGTACATTTGGCGACCTTTTATTTCATTTTCCGTATCGATATATTGACCGCAGCAAATTTTACAAAATAAAAGACCTACACAAAGAGCTCCCTTATATTCAAATTAAAGGAAGATTCACAAATTTTGAATTAAGCACAATAGGCAAGAACAAGAAGAAACTTACAGGATATTTTACTGACAATACCGGAATTATAGAAGTTATCTGGTTTCAATCAATAAATTGGATAAAGGACTCTGTTTCAAGATCAAAAGAATATGTGCTTTTTGGAAAGCCAAAAGCATTTGGAAGTCGTTTAAACATTGTTCATCCGGACATTGAGGAATATGAAAAATGGCAAAAAAAACTTGTCAGTTCTTTATATCCACAATATAGTACAACAGAAAAACTAAAACAGAATTTTATAAATTCTAAAACAATTCAAAAGCTTATTGACACTTTATTAAAAAAACTTAAAAACAATATTCCTGAAACACTTCCCGTATACCTTAGAAACAAATACAAGCTTAGAGGGATTGAAGAAAGTTTACTTGAAATACATTTTCCGACAAATATTAGTGCGTTAAATCTTGCTCAATATAGAATAAAATTTGAAGAACTATTTTACATACAGCTAAATATTATCCGAGCAAAAAACAGACGTAAAGAAACTTCAAAAGGATTTGTTTTCAGTAAGTCAAATGACAAAATTGTAAAAGAGTGTTTTTTTAAAAAGATCCCATTCGATCTTACAAATGCACAAACCAGAGTTCTTCGTGAAATTCGTCATGATGTTACATCAGGAAAACAAATGAATCGCCTACTACAAGGAGATGTTGGAAGTGGCAAAACCCTTGTTGCACTGCTAACAGCACTACTTGCAATTGACAATGGCTATCAATCATGTATAATGGCTCCTACTGAAATTCTCGCGCAACAGCATTACCGCTCGGTTTCCAAATTCCTTGACGGACTTGATATAAACCTTCAAATACTTACTGGATCAACAAAGAAAAAAGAAAGAGAAAAAATTCATAAGATGTTACTTTCAGGAGAGCTTAACCTTCTTATTGGGACACATGCTTTAATTGAAGACACTGTTGAGTTTAATAATCTTGGAATGGTTGTTATTGACGAACAACATAGATTCGGAGTTGAACAAAGGGCAAAGCTTTGGAAAAAAAACACACTTGCACCTCATATCCTGATTATGACTGCAACGCCAATACCTAGAACACTTGCCATGACATTATATGGAGATTTGGATGTATCCGTTATAGATGAATTACCTCCAGGCAGGACAAAGATTATCACAAAACATTTTAAAGATCAAGACAGGCTAAAAATATTTGGTTTTATCAAAAAACAAATTGCATTAAAAACACAGGTTTATGTTGTTTTTCCTTTAATAACCGAATCAGAAAAAATGGATTATAAAGATCTTGAAGATGGAGTTGAAGGTTATAGCAGAGCATTCCCGATTCCCGATTATCAAATCTCTGTATTGCATGGTAGAATGAAATCGAATCAAAAAGAATTTTCCATGGATTTGTTCGAAAAAGGAGTAACAAATATCATGATTGCAACAACTGTTATTGAAGTTGGAGTGGATGTCCCTAATGCTACAGTAATGGTAATTGAGTCGGCCGAAAGATTTGGATTATCACAATTACACCAGCTGCGTGGACGTGTAGGCCGTGGTGCAAATCAGTCATATTGCATTTTAATGACCGGCGATAAACTAAGCGAAAATGCTTACCATCGAATTAGCACCATGGTAAATTCATCAGACGGATTCGAAATTGCCGAAACAGATCTAAAACTCCGTGGTCCAGGCGATCTCGAAGGAAAACAACAAAGTGGGTTTACTTTCGATTTAAAAATGGCAAGCCTAAGTCAAGACGGACAACTTATTCAATATGTTAAAGAAATTGCAACACACATTCTAAATAAAGACCCAGAACTTCAAATATCCGAAAATCAAATTTTAAAGATTATACTTTTTGAAATGAATAAAGGTAAAATCCAATATGGCAAGATTAGTTAATTTGTCACAAAATATTTGTTATTTTTTCGTATATTGTACATCAAAATTAATAGAAATCCATGTTTAACTAAAAAACTAAAACCATGAAATCAATCATTCTAAGCTTATTTATCGCATTCATTGCATTGCCTTATAATCAAGAAACTAATGCTAATGATGAAAAAACAGTTACTTTATCACAAGTCAGTTCATTATTAACCCAATTTCAAGATAACGAAAATTATGATTTTATCATGAATAAGGTAAACTACAGATATATTGAAGAACAAAAATATGACGAAGTTTTTGAAGAATCTGCCATTATTTATGCAACCATAAAACAAGTAAGAGAAACTGTTGATGGGATAAATGATGGAGAAATACAGGAGGATAGTGAATTTGCAATTTTGTGTATTGGTTTTGCAGTTAAAGATTTGCCAGATATGGATGAAAGAATTCAAACTTTGCTGGATGAAACAAAAAATATGGCTCCAAAAAATGATTTCAAGGGTAAAAAAATTATGAAAGCAGGTAAAGCGGCTGACGGATTGAGCACCTCAAAGAATCAATTAAAAGAATCTGCAGCACTTCTTCCCATATTATTAACTGATCTTGCAGTAGTTTCAAAAAGAGTAATCGACGAATAATAAATTTATTTCATAAGACCAAGCATAGCTGCAACGGCAGCTTCGGCACCAAGGTTTACCTGATATATACTCTCAGCAAGCATATAACAAGGATTTGTAACAATGAGATTTTTCTCATCTATTGCTACTTCGTTATATTCTTTGTTTACATGTGAAGCCCCAACTCCTCTAAGAATATCCGCAAGAACCACGTCATTTCCAATTGTAACTCTAGCCCCAAGTACTTTTGCAATTACAACTGGTGCCAAACATAAAGCTGCAATAGGTTTTCGCGCAGCATGAAAAGCTCTAATTACTTCTGCAACAGATTCATCAACTAAAAAACTTTCTCCGTTTATAGCATAATCTGAAAGGTTTTTTGAAACTCCCATGCCTCCTGGCAACAAAAGTCCGGTAAAATCCGATACTTTAATCGTACCTAATGGGACTATTTTCCCTCTAGCTATTCTCGCCGATTCAACAAGAACATTTCTTGTTTCATCCATTATATCACCAGTATAATGATTTACAACATGAAACTGATCCTTATCTTGAGCAAAGCACTCATATGAAACTTCATTCTTTGAAAGCGCAAGCATTGCCAATGTAGCTTCATGTATCTCACTACCATCATAAACTCCGCATCCTGATAAAATAATAGCAACTTTTTTCATGGTTTAATGAATCTTGTGTAGGGTTAATATTTTTTATTTCATACAAATATAATTTTTTGTATCTTTATTTCCTAAAATATAAAACATTTTAGCCCTAATAAAACTAAACTATTTATGCTAAAAATAAAAACAGATTTAAGCATACTTTGGAAACAATTATATCCAGATTTATCTTTTAAACAGCTTAACTCCTTTGTTCAAGAGCTTGTGCAATTGAAAGAACTTGTACGATCTGAAGAAAACTGCGAAACAAGCTGGTACAAAAATAGCGTAGTATATTCTCTTTATGTCGATTTGTTTAACAAAGACTTTGACGGGTTAACGGATAAACTTCCTTATTTGCAAGATCTCGGGATAAGTTGTCTTTGGTTATTGCCAGTTCTTGATTCTCCAATGCGAGACGCAGGATTTGACATTTCAGACTATAGAAATATAAGACCAGAGCTTTTAGGTAAAGATGGAAATCAATCATTTGACAATTTTCTTCAAAAAGCTCATAGTTTAGGGATTAAAGTAATTTTCGACATTGCTATAAACCACACTTCTGATCAGCATGTATGGTTTAAAAAATCAGCTTTACCAGACAAAAATATTTATACAGATTACTATATATGGAGCGACAATGACAGTGGCTATAGTGATTGCAGACTATTATTTAAAGGCATGTGTGATAGCAACTGGGAAAAGTACGATAGTAATAAATATTATTTTCATCGTTTTTTTGAATTTCAGCCGGATTTAAATTATCGGAATCCTAATGTTTTGCTTGACATGTCAAGAAATTTCATGTATTGGATAGAGCGAGGAGTTGACGGATTCAGAGCAGATGCCATTCCTTACCTTTGGAAAGAAGAAGGCACTGATTGCGAAAATCTTGACAACACTCATGTGATTATCAAATTCTTTAGAAAAGTTGTTGAATTCCTTAATCCAAATGTTATTCTTTTGGCAGAAGCATGCCAGCCGCCTGCAGAAGTTGTTAAATATATGGGCAATGGTGACGAATGTCATGCAGGTTATCATTTCCCACTAATGCCTCAAATATATAAGGCTATGGCTCTCAAAAGTCATGAGCCAATTATAAAAGTTCTTGAAACAGAAGTTACGCCTCAAATACCTGAATCTGCACAATGGTTTACTTTTCTTAGATGCCATGATGAACTTAGCTTGGAATTAGTATATGTTAGTGAAGAAGATCGAAAATACATCCATGAAAACTATTGCCACAAACCTGAATGGGACTTTAGAATGGGTGAAGGGATTTCAGCTAGATTAAGTGAACTTTTTCAATTTAATACTGATAGAATCATTCAAGCTTTTTCAATCATTCTTAGCTTGACTGGAACTCCAATTATATATTACGGAGATGAATTTGCTAAGGCAAACGATAAAAAATACTTTAAAAATCAAATAAAGATAACAGGTCATAATGACACGAGAAATTTAGTGAGAGGTAAAATTGATTGGACTGAGTTGAATAAAAAACTTAAGTCCAAGAATTCCATTGAGAAAACTATTTACAACTCCGTAAAGGAAATGATTTCAATAAGAAATCAAAACCACGAGATTTCCCAATCAGATTCGAAATATATTATTTCAGATAAATCTTTGCTAACTTATCAAAAAGGCAATTTCCTATTTATACACAACCTATCTGATAAGAATATCACACTTGATGCAAAGGATTTTTACAATTCTGAAATTATATTTGGTAATCCTGAAAAAAAGAATAACAAATTTATAATAAATTCATACAAAACAATTTGGATCAAAAAAAACACGAATACATAGACAACTATACAATATAATTAACGTCATTCATTAAAATTAAGCATAATGTTTAGATATATAAGTCTGAGTATAATATCAGTTTTATTAAGTTTAACTGCCTTTTCGCAAAATCAGTTAAGCAGCAACTTCGATAGCCCAACAAATCTTATTATTAACAATGAATGCGACTATTCAAGTTTCACATTTGATCAACATTCAGGTAACGACCTTGACATTCCGAGATGTCACAGGCTTTATCCAGGAGCTAGTTCATGGTTTACTTTTACCGTTCCAAATGATGGCAAAGCTACTGTGAAATTACAGTTTGAAGAAGAAACTCTTTTTGGAATAGCATTATATGCTTTTGAATTTGGTGAATATCACGAAATAAAATGTGATGTTTTTAGAAATACAGATGGAAAACTCTATATTTATCCTAACGAACAATATGAAAATACCGAAATACTTGTAAGATTCTGGAAACTGGGAGAAGCAGACAATGGAAATGTAAACATTTGTGTTTCTGGTGAAGAAGTACCATCATTTGCAAAAGCACTCACTATTGATATCAATACGTATTCTCCTCAAGAGCTTGTACAAGATGTGCTAATAACCGGTTGTCTTGAAGCAAATAACATTACTTATACAGGAGAAGCCGAATCAATAGGATATTTTGCGAATGGGATTCCAGGATTAGATTTTGAAGATGGCGTTATTCTATCCACTGGATATGTTACAGATGCTGCAGGGCCTAACACTTCAGGAAGCACAAGCGGCTCATTTTACTCAAATGGTGATTCAGATTTAGATAATATTGTCAGTGATGTAACAAACGATGCAGCTGTACTTGAATTTGATTTTGTGCCAGCATCTGATGTTATTGAATTTGAATATGTTTTTAGCAGTGATGAGTATCCTGAATTTGCAAACACAAGTTTTAATGATGTCTTTGCCTTTCTTGTTTCTGGAGGACCTGAAGCATATGTCAATCAAAACATTGCACTAATTCCAGGAACAGCAACTGCCGTTTCGATAAACAATGTGAATGATGTTGATTACCCACAGTATTATATTGATAATCAAGCAAGTCCAAATATTGAATATGATGGCTTAACTGTAACATTAACAGCTACAATCCCAGTTACTCAATGCGAAACATATCATATTAAACTTGCCGTTGCAGATGTAGGTGATGCATCTTATGACTCAGCTGTATTTCTCAAAGCCAACTCATTTACTTCAGGTGAAAGTTACACGGTAGAAACTTTTAATTCTTGGTCAAATTCATTAGAAGTAATGCGTGGATGCTCTAACTTTATCGTATTTTCAAGAACAGATGCAACTCCTATTAATGAACCTGTTCCAATTATACTTTCTGTTGGTGGAACAGCCACTGCAGGAGTAGATTACTCAGGAATACCAACAAATCTTGAAATTCCAGCTGGTGAAGAATCTCTTTCTTATTATTTCGACGCATACGATTTAGGAACACCACAAGGTGATCAGACAATAGTGCTTTCTTTTGAAAACGGATGTCCCTGTAATGCAGGAACAACAGAACATACTATAACAATTATAGACGCATTTGTAGTTGATCCTGAAATTGAGAACGACAGTCCAATATGTATTGGCGATGATGCAACTCTTACTGTTACTCTAAATTCTCCCGATCCTGGTAATGTTAGCATAGAATGGAGCACCGGAGATATTGACGTAGATCAAATTGTTGTTAGTCCAGATGTTACTACAACTTATTCAGCAGATATAATTTATCCTTGTGACACAATTACTTTAACAACAACTGTGACGGTTCTTGAGCCCCCAGTTGTTGATCTTGGACCAGACTTTGACGTCGCTGCGCTCAATACAAATTTAAATGCTGGAATGGCTATTGGTAATACAGGTGAGTGGACTTCTACTGGAGGACCTGGTATTGCAACCATTAATCCTGCCACATCATCAAATACAAGTGTCACTGTTGATGATTTTGGAGAATATAATTTTACTTGGACAGAAACAAGCTTAGCTCCAAACTGTGTTTCTTCTGATGATATCAATGTAAATTTCTATCACGTCCCAACTGCTGATTTTGAAGCAACTCCTATCTTGTGTTTTGGAGACTTAACTACAGTAAGCTTTACAGGGAATGTTATAGCCGGACTTGCAACTTTTGATTGGGACTTCGGAACTGCGAATATTATTTCCGGCAGTGGCGAAGGTCCATATATCTTAGAATATACTGCATCCGGAACATTTAACATCTCACTAACAGTAACTGAAGATGTTGCAACAGCAGATTATAACATTGATGTTGTTGTCCCTCCTTTACTTCAAGGTACGATGACAATTAATGATGATCCTTGTTTTGAATCCTGCAACGGAGATGCACAAATTGATGTTACTGGTGGTGTTGCACCTTATTCATACAGCTGGGCATCATCCTCTAATCAAGTTGACAACCTCTGTGTTGGTGACTATGGTATTACTGTTACTGATGTAAATAGTTGTACATTCGGCACAACATTCTCAATTGCTCAGCCTCCATTACTTGAATATGACACAACTTATAATCATGTGTTATGTTACAGTACATCTACCGGCAATGCTAACATTATTCCATCTGGTGGAACTATGCCATATATATATATTTGGAACGATGGATTTAATATGGCAAACCATACTAATATTGAGGCGGGAAATTATTTACCAACTGTCATTGATGCTAATGGTTGTTTCGTTAGTGAATTATTTGTAATTACTCAACCAAATTTACTTCAAGTGGTTACATCAGGGGATTTCGCTATTTGTGAAAATCAAACAATCAATATAGCTTCACAACCAATAGGTGGAACTATGCCTTATACTATTTCTTGGGACAACGGTGATGGCAACGGATTTATTGAAGGACCTCAAACATTTCAAATTACTCCTCATCAGGATATTACATATACCGTATATGTCGAAGACGCTAATGCTTGTGTCAGCAATCTTGCGACAAGCGAAATAATTGTTAGCCCTACAATACACTTGAGTCTAACAACCACAAATAATACATGTTATGAATCTTGCGATGGTTCGGCTCAAATTAGTATTATCGGAGGATTACAACCTTTCAGTTATAGTTGGAATTCTGATGGCCCTTATTATGACGATTTATGTGCCGATTTATTCACTTTAACTATAACCGATCAGATTGGCTGTACAGCAGACACTATGTTTATAATTGAAGAGCCAAACCTGCTTCAAATGACTATGAATGTTGAGGATGCTGCATGTCACAACACCGATGATGGATCTGCAAATACAGTTGTTATTGGTGGCACACCTCCTTATAACTATATCTGGGAAACAGGAAATACAACAAATGAATTACTTGCCTCACCTGGAACTTACGATTTGACTGTGTCAGACGATCACAACTGTAGAATTTATGGTTCTGCAGAAATTAGTGCTCCACAGGTACTACTTGTTCTTCCTTTGTATGATCCAACAATTTGCATTGGAGGCGAAGCTCAGGTAATTGCACAAGCCTCAGGAGGGACAGGTCCCTATACTTTCTATTGGCATGGAACAGATGGATCCGAAGAATGGGAACACCAATTCTTTACAAGCCCGTCAATCAATACCACCTATCAACTCACCGTTACTGATAATAATGGATGTACAGTTGGGGGAAATCATATTACGGTAGGAGTTCATCCACCATTATCAATTGACAATATCATTAATAGTGTAAATAATGTTTGCTTAGGACATGGAACATCGATTGAGTTAGATATCAGCGGTGGTAATGATGGTCCTTACCAAGTTACAATACCAGATGGCGATGGAGAAGAAATTATTGGAACTCCATATATGTTCTATCCTTCGGAAAATACAAATTTAGTTTTCACGGTTGAAGATATGTGCGAAACTCCTGCAGTTACAGATTCAATAATGATTTATGTACATGACAAACCTTATGTTGACTTTAACATTGGAGTAGGCGAAGGCTGTCCCGGACAACATATTAACTTCCATTCACTTGACTCATCTGAAAACTACGAATATGTTTGGGACTTTGGAGATGATGTTTTCGCATTTATTAAAAACCCTATACATGCATATGAATCAGATGGTTTTTTTGATGTGCAACTTGTTGTTAGAGATGAATTCGGCTGCACAGACTCAATAAAAAAAGATAGTTTAATAGAAATATTCCCAAAACCTTATGCAAACTTTGGCGCTGAACCAGAAATAGCAAGCATTCTAAATCCTCAAATAAAATTTAATAACTATTCTGAAGAATCCCTATTCTATTTCTGGTATTATGGTGATGGCGACTCAACTATTAATTTCAGAAGTCCGGTTCATTTCTTTGACAATATGGGTGAGTATGAAGTAATGCTTGTCAGCGAAAACGAATATGGATGTACAGATACAGCACAAAGAACCATTCTAATTCGCGCAGAATATACAGTTTGGGCTCCTACTGCTTTTACTCCAAATGGCGATGGCGTTAATGACTGCTTTAGACTATGCGGAAACGGAATTGATTATAATACGTTTACAATGATTGTCTATAATAGATGGGGGGAATTAGTTTATTCAACAGAAGAATACGACAAAGATACAGATTGTGCAACATGTGGTAAAGGATCGTGGGATGGCACAGATGGATCTCATATGGCAGGTGATAAATATTTCCCAAACGGAATATACTATTGGTACGCTAATTTCAACGACTTTGATGGCATAGGACATGAACAGCAAGGAGCAATTCAATTAATTAGGTAGATTTAACAGTTCAACAGTTCAACAGTTTATTAGTTCTATCAGTTGGTCAGGACTCCGAACTTTAGCTCACTTTAGTCACTCCGAACTTGTTTCTTGTTTCTAAGATCTAGGATGATACTGAATAATTGTTTCTCGAAGATACTCCCTATCAATATGTGTGTAAATCTCGGTAGTTGTAATCGATTCATGTCCAAGCATCTCCTGAACAGCCCTTAAATCTGCACCTCCTTCAATTAGATG
>CAZUQY010000077.1:0-10972 GCA_964622935.1 uncultured Bacteroidales bacterium
AACAATTTATTGGTTGGAGACGAAAATAATCTTATAGCATATTATAGATTTGATGATTCAGAAGCAAATATTATTACTGATTTAAGTGGTAATGCTGTACACGGCACTAATGTAGGCGTAAATGGTGGAAATCCAGCTGAATTGATTAATTCTACTGCACCAATATTTGGTTTTTTACCAATTGAGTTGTTAAGTTTTGATGCTTCTTCAGAGGCAAATGAAGTTGAGTTAAATTGGGTAACAGCTACTGAAATCAACAATGATTATTTTACAATTTATCGTAGTGATGATGGATTTTCCTGGGAAGAAATAGGAACTGTTGAAGGATCTGGAAACATTAATATTAAAGCAGAGTATAGTTATACTGATTATAGCCCAAATGCTGTGAATTTGTATTATAAATTAAGACAGACTGATTTTGATGGAAAATACGAAGAGTTTGATGTAGTAATGGCTAATGTTGATTTTAGCTCTGAACAGATTAGCATATATCCTAACCCAGCAGTTGATAATCTTAATTTGGTTTTGCCAAGCAATTTAAGTGTCGATAATCTTAATTTAGTTGTTTATAATAATATTGGACAAATTGTAATCTCACAAAAAGTGGAATCATTTTCAAATACTATTAACATTGATCTTAGTTCACAAATAAACGGAGTATATTATATTCATTTACGTAATGATAATAATACTTTTTATAAAGAGTCTTTCATAGTTTCAAAATAAATTATAGTTGACAGTTTAGTTTTGTCTAGCCCGCCTTTTGGCAGGCTTTTTTTGTTATTAAATGAAACTAGATAAAAGAGGAAAGGGTGCGGAGAGCACCCTGTTTTGCTTACTAGAAATAATTGCCGCCTTGCTTAGGAGTAAGCGATTAATAACATAACTATATTATGAGTTAAATGGTTGCATATAAAAAAAACAAATTTAATATTTTATGAATTTTTTAATCTGAATTCCTTCGTTAGAATGCATTATCATTAGATAAATCCCTAATGATAAGTCACTTGTGTTTATTTCAAGACTTTCGGTTATTTGTGAAAAGCTTTTTATTTTTTGACCATCATTTCTGATGATTTCAATTTGAATTATATCATGGGGAATATTTCCAATTAACAAAAAGTCAGTACAAGGGTTTGGATACATTGTCATACTTTTAGTTAAATTTTCATCAGCAATACCAGTTATATTATTTTGGGCGATATTAAAATCGTTGTTTTGATTTTCTGGATTTTCTGGAAAAATCTCAACATATAATTCATCACTTATCATTCCAGCTTTTTCAACCGAGAGGTAATAAGCGCCATATTCGAGATCTTTAAATTGATATTCTCCGTAACTATCTGTTAGTTTAAAATCGAGTATTTCGTGATTGGAATTTTTTAATAAGACAATCATATTGCTTGCGAGTTGATTCTGTGGAGTTATGGATAAAATCCATGATTGTGCAAATATCTCTTGTTCGTAAGCCGATAGGTCTTGGTAATAAACCTTTCCTGAAATAGCTCCCTCATCAAAATATATTTCGTTATAAGATTCTAATGTGCTTACAAAAATTGTATCTGTATAAAGGTTTATTTGATTATTATCTTGCCAGTATACCTCATTGTCTGTATATGTTGGTATATATTTAGGGAAGTAAGTCTCTTCAGTATCAAAATGAGGAATAAGATGAGTAAGATAGAGAAAGTCTTTAGATAGATTAGTAAATTGATAATTTCCTTCATTAATAAATGTGTACTCAATGGCGGAAAAATTGCTACCGTCTATTTTATATAGTACTGCAATCCCTTGTGGCAGTATATTTGGTCCTGCATTAACCGTTCCGTAAAGATTGGAAACCAAAGGGTATGTGCTGCCAACGGTTATCTCTTGACAGAAAATATCAGTGCAATCATAGTTTGTGTATATTTCTAAACAAACATTGTATGTTCCCGGCTCATCATAAACATGTAATGGGCTGTATCCATATAATTGTGTCCCATCGCCGAAATCCCAATAATAATAGTCTTCTTCGCCATGAGAATTGTTAACAAAACGATATGCTCCTTCAAGATGTGAAAATGATGTTGAGTCAATTAAGAAAGATGATGTGCAATTGTTGTTGTATCCTATTGTAACACAGTTTGTTCCAAAGCATTGTTCGCCATTTGTTAAGGTTACACAATAGGTCCCTGGTTCTAAGTTGTTTATCACATCTCCTTCCATATCATTGCTCCAATATGCATAGTAACAACATGGAATGTCTGAAAACCCGTAAACCGATGCTGATCCGTCATTATAATCTGGGGCAGTGGCATTTGTGGTTTCAAAAAGAATTTCAAGAGTGCAATAGGGAGAAGATGGGGGAATACCTACAAATACTTTTTTAATATCACGATCATAGCAAAGCTCTGATGTAATAATTGTCAGACTTACATCGTAAATACCAGGATTGTCATAAGTATGTTCAGGATTAATATCATAACTAGTATACCCATCACCAAAATCCCAATAGTAGTGTATATTACCTTCGTCATAACAGCTTGATTCGTTGATAAATAAAATGTGTCGGGGCTCTGGTTGTTGGTAAGTAAAACTTGAATTACATATTGCAAATGCATTTGTAACTATTATTGATAATAATAAGAGTGCAATATTATTTTTAATAAAACTCATTAGAATTTAATATAAACTCCTGTTCGTAGTCCAAATTTATTACTCTTTTGATCCAGAGCAAAATCGCTTTTGTAGACAGATGTAATATCTCCTCGAAGATTTGGTTCAATATAGAGTGAAATATGTTTTCCCATTTTATATTGCAAGTTTACAGCCGCGTAGTAATCTAATAATAGCCCAGAATTATGTTCTGATTGAACATCTGTAAT
This sequence comes from uncultured Bacteroidales bacterium, assembly GCA_964622935.1. GTDB lineage: Bacteria > Bacteroidota > Bacteroidia > Bacteroidales > ML635J-15 > Bact-19. Next base: position 2,868 of record CAZUQY010000077.1, read on the forward strand.
GTCGCGGTTAGTAATGTCGTAACATGTGCCCTCACGTTTGATTAGGACACTTCCAATAATTCCGGCTTTTGGTGTTAAAGATATTTTGCCAAAATTAAACTCATACCCTCCAATAATTGGTATGTCAATAAAACTGTAAGAGTTTTCTGCATTCAGAGCTTTTGAAACTAATGCTGAGTCTGTATATGTCATCAGAGTAGAATCTGAAATAAATGTTTGTATAGAATCTACATGTTCAATATAAACGATATTTCCTTCCAAATATTCGTCAAGATCAAGAATATAAACAATATGTTCTTGCCAAATCTCCTTATCAAAATAATCATAATAAGAGAGAGAATTAGACTCATACACTTGAGTGTTTAGAGAAATTGTTTCGTTCATGTGGTGATAGCCAATTCCGGTTTCAAGTCGTAAGTTTTTGTACATATATGCAAAACCTAATCCTGTAGAAAACGACATGCAAGGATTGATGTTTTCATCGTAAAGATCAAAGTTGTTTTGAAGTTCAGAATTTAATAATAAATTATTGTATCTGTGCATATAAGGAGAAACATAAAGATCAATTACAAAAGATGATTTTTCTTGCAAAATGGGATCTCCATGATAATCAACTCCAATTGTATCGTAAGAGATAGCATCGAGTTTTGGAATTCCATTTATTACAGCATCTGCAATTTCAGATGTTGTTGGGTTGTATGTAAGATTGTATTTGTTGAATCTTATCAATCTTTCCAGTTTGACGATAAAGTTTTCTTCATTGTCTATATTAGACTTTATAATATTCGTTTCAATAATATTTTTCGCAATATTTTCCGGGACAGTATTTTCAATATCAGTAATTGTTTCAGTGATATTGTTTGTTTGACGATTGGCTTGACTATTATTGTTTACAATGTTATTATTATTATTGGGATTTGTGAACGCATTCGTTTCAATCGTGTTAGAAATATTTTTGTCTTCTTTAAGTTCAAAGTAATCAGTTTTAGTATTTCGGAGGTCTAAATTTGAATTTGTGGAGGCTGTTTGTTCAATTACAACTTGTTCTGTTTTTAATTTAGCAGGATTCTCGAAAGGGTCTGAAAAATGAACAAAATCTAAATCTCTATTATTGTTAATTGAGACAACAGTTCCAACAACTGCGGTAACAATTATTCCCAGATAATAAATATTGAAACTGAATGGGCTGAAGTGTATAAATCGATTAAACCAAAGTGTGGCTGCAACTCTTCTCCAGGTTTGTTCAGTAGGAGCCATCTTAAAGCCGTTAAAAGCATTTTTATACATGCTTTCCATTCTTGGACCGATCATTTTTTTATTAATCCCGTTCCATACCTTATCCGAAGGAGTTTTAGTATAACCATCAAACCCTGAGCGGAAAGCATCTTCTATGTTTTGTTTTTTATTCACTATTCTTAATATAACCTACCTTTTCGGCTTTTAATTGTTCCAGTTTTGTTTGTAACAATGCTCTTGCTCTACTATATTGGGATTTTGAAGTTCCAACAGAGATTTCAAGCATTTCGGCAATTTCACGATGTTTATATCCTTCTATTGCATACATATTGAAGATAATTTTAAATCCTGAAGGCAATTTGTTTATGCTATTTAACAATTCTTGTCGCGTAAACTCGCTGCTATCAATCTCATAATTTTCAATACTTGTTTCGGGAATACTGTCAAAGTCTCTGTGATAATCGTGTTTTTGTGATGTTCGATAATGACTAATGGCAGTATTTACCAATATTCTTTTCATCCAGCCTTCAAAAGAACCTGTTTCGCTGTATTGATCAATTCTAGTAAGAATCTTCACAAAAGATTCTTGTAAAATATCTTCAGCATCTTCTCTCGACTTACTATACCTAAATGCAATACCAAGGAATAACGGAGCATAATTATTGTACAACATTCGTTGCGCCCGTTTCTCCATTTTTTTGCATCCGGCAATTATTTCGTGTAAATCAGTCATTTTAAATAACTATTAGCTCAGACCTTGCTGTATATAAAAAGGTTGCATATTATTTTTAACAAATATATGTATAAAATGCCAATAAATTTAAATGACTGCTTTAAATGATAATTTATTTGAGATAAATATCAATTAATCCCTCTGGGGTGCTGATTGTGAGAGATTTTGTTTCGTGATTTATTTCTGTGATGAAATTGTCAATAAATGGGATAATAATTGTTTTGTTATCAAATGTTGTTTCAAAAACAGGATTCCCTGGTATTTCGTTAAAAGCTGTTATGTTTCCAATAAAACCATGCAGTTGATCGTATACAGCATATCCCATGAATTCGAATTCAGAAATTTCGGCTTCTTCAGTTTCCACTTCTTGTGATTCAACTAATATTCTGCTATTTATAAATCTAAGAGCCTGATCACTAGTGTCGATGTGTTTGAGTTTTATTAAAACATATGATCCTGAATGCTTTATGCCCTCTATTAAAAAAGGAACCGGTATCCCTTCTGTTATTAGGAATACCGGTAAGTCAATTATTAGTGTTTTTTCGGAAATACCCTGATTTAATTTGATGCTAAAAAAACCGTTTAATCCTTGAGGTTTAATAATTGTAGCTAAATCAAAAAAATCATTTTTGTTAAAAAACATTGGATTATTCTTCCTTTTTGTCTTTTTCTTCTGGCTTTTCTTTAGTTGTTTCTTCAACAACAGGAGTTTCAGCAACAGGAGCCTCTTCAACAACTGTTTCAGCAACAGGAGCTTCTTCGACAACTGTTTCAGTAATAGGAGCCTCTTCAACAACTGTTTCAGCAACAGGAGCCTCTTCAACAACTGTTTCAGCAACAGGAGCTTCTTCAACAACTGTTTCAGTAACAGGAGCTTCTTCGACAACTGTTTCAGTAACAGGAGTTTCTTCTGTTTCTTCTGCTTTTTCTGCTTCAGCAGCTTCAGCAGCATATTTTTTTGCTATTGCTTGTGCTCTTTCTTCTTTAACTTTAGTTTCAGCTTCTAATTTAGCTTTAGCTTCTGCACGTTCTTTAGCTGATAAGTCAGAGATTTTTGCTGTAATGTTCTTGTTTTTATCTTCTAACCAAGCATTAAACCTTTTTTCGGCTTCAGCTTCACTAAATGCACCTTTTTTAACACCATCTAAAAGATGTTTTTTCATCAAAATACCTTTGTAAGATAAAATTCTTCTAACGGTATCAGTAGGTTGTGCACCTTTTATAACCCAATCTAAAGCCTTATCAAAATCGATATTGATAGTTGCAGGATTAGTTATAGGATTATAAGATCCAATTCTTTCAATAAATTTTCCATCGCGTGGAGTTCTACTGTCAGCAGCAATAATGTAGTAATATGGTTTACTTTTGCGGCCATGTCTTGCAAGTCTTAATTTAACTGCCATAATTTTTTTTAATTTTAGTTATTAAACTTATTTACCGGTTACCCGAACCGGGCTGCAAAGATAATATATTAATTTAATTCTCATAAAAAATTGGTCATTAATTATTCATAAGTTCTTTATTGCATTCAATTCTGTGAAGGCCTGTATTGTCAAGCGTTTCAATCGTCATGTTAAATGGCAAGAGTAGATTTGTTTATAATATTGAAAATAAAATACAAAATAAATTTTAAATAGTGACAATTAATCTTTGTTTAATCCGGCAGAATAATTATTTTTGAGACAGATTATTTATCAATTAAAACTAATTAGTATGTACAAAGATTTTAAAGAATTTTTAACGAAAGAAATTTCAGATATCAAAGAAGCCGGGCTATATAAAGCCGAAAGAGTTATTGTTTCTCCACAAGGTGCAGAAATAAAGATAAGTTCTGGCAAAAAGGTATTAAACTTTTGTGCAAATAACTATCTTGGATTATCAAATAATCCGAAATTAATTGCTGCAGCAAAAGAAGCTCTGGATACACATGGTTATGGTATGTCTTCGGTAAGATTTATTTGTGGAACAGGCGATTTACACAAGGAACTTGAAGGAAAAATTGCTGAATTTTTTGGCACAGAAGATACAATTCTGTATGCTGCGTGTTTTGATGCAAATGGTGGCGTTTTCGAACCATTGTTAGGTCCTGATGATGCAATTCTTTCAGACTCATTAAATCATGCTTCAATTATTGATGGTGTAAGATTGTGTAAAGCTCAGCGTTTTAGATATGAAAATGCTAATATGGAAGATCTTGAAAAGCAATTAATTGCTGCTAAAGACTGTAAATTTAAATTAGTTGTTACAGATGGTGTTTTTTCAATGGATGGTAATGTTGCTCCTCTTGACAAAATTGTTGCTCTTGCAAATAAATATAATGCAATGGTAATGGTTGATGAATCTCATTCAGCAGGTGTTGTTGGTCATACAGGACGTGGCGTAACAGAGCATTTTAATATTAAGGGAGAAGTTGAAATCATTACAGGAACTCTTGGAAAAGCGTTTGGTGGTGCTATTGGTGGTTTTACTACAGGTAAAAAAGAAATCATCGAAATGCTAAGACAAAAATCTAGACCATATTTGTTCTCAAATTCTATTCCACCGCTTGTTGCCTCTGCTGGTATTAAAATGGTTGAAATGATGAGCGCAACTAATGAACTTCAGGATAAACTCCATAACAATACTAAATATTTTATGGAAAAAATGAGTAAGATTGGTTTTGATCTTAAACCTACTGCTTCAGCAATTTGTGCAGTAATGTTGTATGATGCAAAACTGGCTCAGGATTTCGCAGCAAAACTTCTTGATGAAGGTATTTATGTAATTGGATTCTCATTCCCAGTTGTTCCTAAAGGATTAGCTAGAATTAGAGTACAGCTTTCTGCAGCTCATGAAACTGAGCACTTAGACAAAGCTGTTGAAGCTTTCACTAAAGTGGGAAAAGATTTAGGCGTATTGAAGTAGAAATAGCTTCATTAAGTATAGTATTAAGCCGAAGTTATCTTCGGCTTTTTTATTTTTTAATCACAATTGTTTTATTATTTTGACCAAATTAAATAGAGTGGTTGTGACAGCAAATAATTTTTTTAAAAAAAAAAGCCGGCTATTCCGGCATTTATATCATTTGTTCTTATTTTAATTGTTAATCATCTTTGTCGTCATCTTTGTATGGCTCATCGTAATCGTCTTTAAAGTCATCATCATCGTTAATTGCTTCGCTCATATAGTCGAGTTCGGCATATTTATCAGCATATTGTTCTTTAGTTGTATTTTTTAATATGCCTTCATCATTGTAATCCACATCTTCAAGAATAATGTCTCTTGCTTCTTGTGTTGTCATTCGCACAAGATATATTTTCTCGTCAGTTTCAAATTGTAAAGCACTCACTAATCGCCCTTCTTTGTTTGTAAACTGTATTAGATGTTGGCTAAAGCCTTCAGAATATGTTAGTTTTATTTGTTCTTGAATTTCTTCTGAGATCTTTTCAAAATCCTGAATTACGCGAAGTTTAGTAGTACTCATATTAAATTTTTATTGATGTTTAAAACATGCTTTATTTTTCGATGTAAATGTGTAAAAAATAATAATTACATAAAAGCAGTTTGGATAAAAATTTTAGTTTTTTTTATGAATGCAAATTTCCAATGATTAGAACAAATTTTCGCTTCCTTTTGTTGTTGTTATATTTCATTTAGTACAGCTTTGGGATTTTTTTTTATTTACTTGAAAATTAGTATCTTTACAGCAATGGCACAAATGTTGTTTTTGTGTTAACTCAAAACCACAATTAGTATGAAAAGATTTCTACTTATTTTTATTGCAATAATTGGATCTATATTTCTTTTTGCACAAAGCGATACAATAAAATATGAGGATCTTCAGAAAGAATATGACGATTTCATGAAACATGAAACCGCAGCATTCGAGAAATTTAAGGAGGATCGTGACAAAGAATTTTCAGAATTCCTTAAACAGGATTGGGAAAATTTCGAGCTTTTTAAACAGGGTAACCCAATCCAAGTTCCCGGGCCAAAAGAAATTCCTGTATTCGAAGAAGAAATACGAAAATTGTCGATAAAGAAAATACCGGAAAAGAAATTGACTGAAATCAAATTGCCGGAATTGACTTCGGTGCAGATGAATCTTAGGCCATTACCAAAGCCACAAAAACTAACAGCAAAAAAAGACTACGCTTTTCTTGAAATGGGATTTTATGGTACAGACCTAGCGTTTATTTATCCTAAGAAATTTAATAATCTAAAACTTGCATCGGTTAGTGAAAAGGAAATCGCGGAGTTTTGGACAAATGCTTCAGAATCGGATTATTATAGATTAATTGAACAAATGCTTGAGTATAAAAACGAAATGAATCTCAATGATTTTGCCTTTTTAATGTTAACTCAAAAAATAGCTAGCAGCATACTGTCTTCAGAAAATGATCAAAGACTTTTAACCTGGTTTTTACTTTCGAAGACTGGATATAAAATAAAAATAGGTTACGAAAAACAAAATATTCATTTATTAATTCCAGTGGTTAATTTGATTTATTCTTATTCATATTTTGTTTTTGATAATCTTAAATATTATGTATTTGAAAAAGATTGTCAAATAGGAACAATTTATACCTATGAACAGGACTATCCAAATGCAAATAGGATTATGAATTTTAATATGTATGTTGCACCAATATTTAAAGAAAACTTGTTAAGTCGTGATTTAAAATTTTCATTTGAGAATAAGGATTATAATTTTTTAATTAATTATAACAAAAACCTGATTGATTTTTGTGCAGATTATCCACAAGGAGAAGTACAGATATTTTTTAATGCAGGCATTTCTCAGGCTTCTAAGGAATCATTGGATCGTTGTATTGATTCGGCAATTTTTGATATGGACGAAATTACCGCTGCAAACTTTTTGCTGCATTTTACTCAGACTGCATTTAGTTATCAGACAGATGGAGAACAGTTTGGTTATGAGAAGTTCTTTTTTCCAGAAGAGATATTCTATTATAAGCATGCAGATTGCGAAGATAGATCAGTTTTTTACAGCTATCTTGTAAACGAATATCTTAACCTTCCTGTTGTAGGTCTGAATTATCCGGGACATATTGCTACAGCTGTTAAATTCAGCGAGAAAACAGATGGAATGTATTTCCAAATAGGCGTCGATCGATATGTTATATGTGACCCAACTTATATTAATGCTCCAGTCGGAGCATGTATGCCGGAGTATGTGAAATCTGACGTGAGTGTTTTAAAATTAAATAATAGTCATATTAGTTTAGGAATCGAAGATGTGGTTTGGGGAGCTCTACTTGAAAAAGGTTTTGTTAGGACTAATTTTAAAAATGACATTATAAAAACAGCTGACGGAAATTATTTTACCACTGGCATTTTACAGGATTCAATTGTTGTAAATGGAAATCTTATAAGAGTTGCAGATTCTGATGAAAGTCTCTTTATATGTAAAACTGATGAAACAGGAAAAATCCTTGATTTAAAACAAATTGTTGGTAAGGGACTTCTGATGCCTGTTGGGATTAATATCTTTGAAGATAAAGTGTATATTTCCGGATATTATAATAAACAGCTAGAATTTTCTAGTGAAAAACTTGAAACAGAATCAGTTCGAGAGATGTTTATTGCAGCTTTTGATGCAGCTTTAAATAAATTGTGGATAAAAAATACTGGTGCAATTCAGGAGAATGAAAAAGCGGAAACTTATTTTAATATTTTTGTTACTAAGAATGGAGATGTTGTACAAAATTCTGAAATAAGCGAACAATCTTATTACACTCAGAAACCGGTAAGCTTTAATGAAGACAAATTAGTATTTTCTGGTCATTTTAATTCCGTTAACCCATATCTTGCCGAAAGTGATGTCTATGCCTCAAAAAACTCATATGAATTTGCAACAGCATTGAATGAGTTAACGCAAAGTTTTATTGCAAAAAACTATGAAGAGGATGCTGCTCCGCTGTTTGCATTTTTGACTATTTTGCAGGGAGGTAAACTTAAACTTAAAAGTAAAGACATTCTTGCTGCTAGTCTTGCAATGAATCCGAAATTTGAGAAAGAATATCCTAAACTTTATAAAAATCTTAGGGATATTATAAATATTAAGAGTCGCAACGAAATTATTACAATAAATGTTACCACATTTGACGATTTTAGAATAGGAGGATTGATTATT
>CAZUQY010000078.1:0-10935 GCA_964622935.1 uncultured Bacteroidales bacterium
ATATATTTTATTAACTTTGTTTCAAATTAAATATTTTAATTATGAAGTCAAGATATTCTATTTTAATCATAGTTGTATTTTCAATAGCTATAAGTTTATATTCATGTAAAGGTGATGTTAAGTCTAAAAATGAAAGCATAGAAGAATCACAGAAAGAAGTTGATGATATTCCATTAGCTAAAAACTCTTTACTTGATTTTTATTCCTATTTGAACAAGGAAAAATATGAGGAATGCATTAATTGTTTTAGTAAACACTTGCGTGAGTCACTTGGTGATGAAATTCTTAGACAGGGTTTAGTTCAACGACAGGAACGAATAGGTGAAACTAAGAATAGTGAGATAAATTATTCATTTGTAGAAACTAATACTGATAGTATTAAAATTTATGTGTTTCATACTAAATGCTTTAGCGATGAAGGAGCTTTTCATTTTGAGAATATCTCTTTTATTAAAGAAAATGATAAGTTTTTAATTGAGAATTATGAATATGGAAATTTGCCATATGTTTCTGTTGAAGAAGCAAATGACAAGACCTCTACTTTGAATATGTATTTGACAAAAATGTATGAAGCTATAAACTCAGATGATTTCGAAAAGGTGTACACTTTTGTTGATGAGGAAATTATAGCTAGTTTAGGTAAGGAGAAGTTGAAGCAAGGGTTTGAACTCGAGATCGCTCCGAAATTTGAAATTACTAATTTTAAAGTTGAGTCTGTTGAGGCAATGTTTAAAGAGACTATTCCAGTTGTTGAAATGATAATATCAGAAATTGCTAGCGAAGGTGTCTATAGAACTTCAGTGATGCTTGTGCAGAGGGAACGAGGGTATACAGTTGGATTAATTAAAGATATCCCTGTTATAGATGTTAGTGTTGAAAGTGACTTGTTAGAGACAGAAAATATGCTAGTAATGAAATATGTTAATTTGTTTTATGATGCATTGAATAAGGAAGAGTTTAAAAATATAGTTAGTTATATTGATGGAGATGTATTTATAAATAATACAAAGGAGGAAGTCCTAGAATCTTTCGAAAATAGGATAAAATATTTTGGACTACCATCGCAATTTGAAGTTACTAAAATTGAACAAGAAAATATAGGAGATAGGTTAGCATATAGAATCGATATTATTGTGCAAAATGAATCTAGCAAGAAATGTAAAGAAAGTTTAGTGTTTGTTCAAATAGAAGATAATAAATACAATATATATAGTTATGAATATTCTGAGTTAATTCAAGAATAAGCATTGTATTAATCGTTACTGAGAACTTTAAATTCAACTCTTCGATTTAGTTGTCGTCCCTCATCAGTGTCATTAGTTGCAATAGGTTTTCCAAAAGCGTAACCTTCATATGTTAATCTGTCAGCTGAAATTCCTTTTTCGATAAGATAATCAACAACAGTTTTTGCTCTTGATTTTGATAATTGTTTGTTATATTCGAATGCCCCTTTGTTATCAGTGTGTCCTGATATTTCTATTTTTAATTTTGGCTGTTTATTCAATATTGTTACAACTCTATTTAGTTCAGCATAAGATTCAGGGCGCAAAGTAGCTTTGTCATAGTCAAAGAAAATGTTTTTAAGTACAATTGTTGTACCTACTTCGATTCGTTGTAATTCGATGTCAATAGTGATTTCCTGATATGCAGAAGTATCTGCAAGATTAAAGTTTTCAGAATGGAATAAATAGCCGTCTTTGTTAACACTAAGGCCATAGTTTTTTCCAGAAGGTAAGTTTACAATGTATCCTCCGGTTTGGCTATTTGTTGTGTAGGTTGCTACTATTTCATTAGCATTGTTATCCATAATTTCGATATATGATTCAAGAGGGAAAGAAGTGACTTTATCTGTTACTTTACCTTTAACAAGTGTAAGGTATATTTTATCCTCAACAGGAGTCGATTCTTCATCATCTGCGAAACGTATTTCGTAAATGTCATGTAGCCCTTTGCCTTCCGGACGAACTGATGCAAAATATGCGGTTTTTCCACTTGCTGTAGTTACAAAGAAAGCATCGTCAAGTGGAGTGTTAATTGGGTAACCCATATTTATAGGAGTAGACCAGTTGTCATTTTTATCTTTTGTAGTTTTAAAAATGTCGTACCCACCCATTGTGTTGTGTCCTCTCGAACTAAAATATACAGTTCTTCCATCTGGGTGTATAAACAGATCTACTTCATCATATTTTGTATTGACAACAGGACCAATATTTGTTGGAGGTGACCAGTTGCCATTTTTGTCCATGGTTGAATAAAAAATATCACGACCACCCATTGAAATTGTTGGATCATCTGAGATATAAAATAGTGTCTTATTGTCGTATGAAATGCATGCTGAAGACTCGTGTGACTTTTTGTTAATATTTTCAGAGATACTGACTGGTTTTGACCACTTTGATCCACGCAAAGTGGAAACATATAGATCACCTCCATTTTGATCAACATAAACAAATAGGTTTTGTCCGTCTGGAGATAAACCGACAACCGCATCGTGTAACTTTGAATTTAGAGGAGTTCCAACACTTCTAGCTTTTGTCCATCCGGTTTTAGTTTTTGATGATTCGTAAATGTCTTCAAAGTACATTCCGTCTCCTGCCATTCCTCCACCTGTTGTTCCTTTTCGTCTTGAAGTAAAGTACATTTTTGAGCCATCAGCAGTTATCATTGGCCCATATTCTCTATATTCAGTATTAATGTTATCACCTACATTAATAATTTCAACTTTTGTTGTGTCTTTAAGTATTTCTTTGCCATTTCGACATTCTGTTATATACTTATTAATCTCCACCAAATCATTTTCGTTTTTTAAAGTAGATGAGAATTTGTTATAGAATTTAATCGCATCATCAAATTTATAGTTAAGGTGGAACCCTCTTGCAAGATAATAGTCAATTTTTTTATCCACATTATTGTCAAGTTGGTATGCCTTTTCAAAATATTTTAAACAGTCATATTTTTGAGTAGTATTATAAACGCAATAGCCAATTTTAAAATTTAAATCTGAATTATTAGGATTAAATTCATATGCTTTGAGATATAAATCAAGTCCAGCTTGAATATTATTTTCACTAAATACCAGAATGTTGGCATTTTTAATTTGTTTTTTTGCAATAGTCAATTGATTTGACTGATTTGGAAAGTTTCCTTTTGTAAAACTTACATCTGTTTGTGAAAAAACAGAATTGATAAAAAACAAAACAATTAAAAATGATAATATCTTTTTCATCTCTTTGATATTTAATGGTATAAAACAAAACAGATTGCAATTGCAATCTGTTTTGTTTATATTATTTATTTTACGCTGATAACTTTAAATTCAACACGTCTGTTTTGTTGTCTTCCTTCATCAGTGTCATTTGTAGCTATTGGTTGAAGGTAAGCATATCCTTTATATGCTAGTTTTGTTCTACTAATTCCTTTGTCAACTAAATAATCAACTACAGATTTTGCTCTGGCTTCAGAAAGTTGAGTGTTAAATTGCAATCCACCATGATTGTCAGTATGTCCCCCAATTTCAATTGTCATATCAGGATATGAATTTAAAAGAGACACAAGTCTGTCGAGTTCTGCAAATGATGTTTCTCTTAGAGTTTCTTTTCCATAATCAAAGAATATGTTTTTCAGAACAATTTTTGATCCTATTCCAACTTTACTCAATACGATATCTTTAGTGACTTCCTGATATGCTGTTGCTTCTGGGATATTGACATTTTCACTATAGAATAGGTATCCGTCAGATTTTACAGCAATACCATAATTTTTACCTGAGGGTAAGCTTACAAGATATTTCCCAGTTTTGCTATTTGAGGTAAGGGTTGTGATTATTTCATTCTTTTCGTTATCGACAATTTCTATAGTTGCTTCAAGCGGTTCTCCGCTTAGAGCATCAGTTATAGTACCTTTCATAATGGTAAGGCGAACTTTCTTAACTTCGACAACTTGTTGTTCAACTTTTTGCTGAATTGTTGTTGTAGAGCTTGCAATCAGAACATCTTCGCTACCTACAACCATCATCTTTTCAGGTCCGAGGAAAGTTATTCTGTAAATATCCTGTAACCCATAACCATCTTCTCTTGCACTTGAGTAGTATGCGTAACGTGCATTACCTGCTACAACAAAAAATACATCGTCGTCTGGAGTATTAACAGGATAACCGATATTTGCTGGTTCTGACCAGTTTCCTGCTCCGTCGTTTTCAGTATAGAAGATATCGTATCCGCCCATTCCGCCTTCTCTTTTAGAACAAAAGTACATTGTTACTCCATCAGGATGCATAAATACACCTTCTTCATTATATTTTGTATTTATAGGAGCTCCAATATTTCTAGCTGGTCCCCAATGACCTTTTTTTTGTCTTTCACATACATAAATATCTTTGCCACCAAGCGAATTATTACCAAATTCGTCTTTTTCTCTATTGCTTACAAAATACAGATATTTGCTATCATATGAAATGGAAGCAGATGTTTCGTGGTATTTTGTATTGATATTCTTGTTCATTTCTTTTGGTTTTGTCCAGTTATCTCCGTCAAGCTTACTTTCGAATAAAGTTCCGTCAGGTACACCTTTGTATGTGTATAGAATTTGGCCATCTGGAGAAAGTCCAACTGATGCATCGTGACCTGCTGTATTTAAGCTCCTCATGTTGATAGCCTGTGACCAACCCTTTTTCTCGTCGTTATATGAAATGTATAAATCTTCATAATACAGCATGTCATTTGGATCAAGTTCTCCATCTGTGCTTCCTTCGCGACGAGAGGTGAAAATAATAAGAGATTCATCTGTAGTAATTACAGGACCATAGTCAGGATATTTAGAGTTTACAGTTGTACCTAAATTGTCAATAAAAACTCTGATTGGATTAGCTGTTAGCTTTTTACCAACTTCACACTCATTGATTTTTTTATCTACATTGTGTTTGATTTCACCGTCTCTATCTTTTTTTGAATCAGTTTGAGGATTTTCAGCTTTGTGCTTTCTGTAATAATCAATAGCTTCATCGAATTTGTAATTTAAATGATTCCCCCAACCTAATAGATAATAAATATCATTTGCAACTCCTGGTTTTGCTTTAAATGCCTTGTCAAGGAAGTCGATAGCTTTATTCTTCTCAGTTGAATAAAGATAGCATGCACCAATTTTATAATTTAATTCGGCATTATGTTGATTATATTCATAGGCTTTGAGGTATTCTTTTAATGCCATGCGGTAAGCCCCAGGTTGTCCCATTTCGTAGTATGCATCTGCATATTTTATTGAGGATATTGCATCCTTATAACCATTTTTATTTTGTTTAAATTCTTTTTTATTTATTTCAACAACCACTTGGGCTTCAGAGTTTAAATAGATTAAACTGAGGCATGTTGTTGCGACGATCAAAAGTATATTTTGGATTTTCATAATTTTAATTTTTACTATTTATATTCAATACAAACAGAACAATATTCTTCTGCAGCTTCAAGTCCCAGTTCTTTTGCTTTTTTCCAGTCATCACATGCCCCTTCCATATTTCTAAGCATTTCTTTTGCACTTCCTCTGTGGATATATGCATAAGCATATTCAGGATCCATTGAAATAGCTGTTGTGAAGGCCTCGATAGCTGAATCAAAATCCTTTAGTTTGTAGTAACAAAGGCCAATATTATTATAAGCATATGCGTAATCTTTTTTAAGTTTAAGAACATCTCTAAATCCTTCTATAGCCTCTTCATATTTTTCTGATTCGAATAATGTAACAGCTCTGTTATTTACTGCAAAATAATAATTTGGATCTTTTTGAATAGCTTGATCATAAGCTTCAATAGCGCCATCGTAATCTTTTTTTAATCTTTTTGTGCTACCAAGATTATTGTATAAAAGAGCCATGTCACTTTTTATTTCTATTGCCTTATTATAATTAGTTATTGCCTCATCATATTTCTCGAGCATCCGATATACTGATCCCATGTCATTATAAGAAAAGTAGTGATTCGGATCAACCTTAATGGCACTATTATATTGCTCAATTGCCTCTTCATATTTTCCTTCGTTGAAATTCATTACTCCCATAAAGTAGTACATGTTAACGTCTTCGTATCCCATGCTAATGGCTTGATCAAAATACTTGTTAGCTTCGCTGTTTTGTTCCAGATAATAACAGCAATAGCCTTTTAAATAAATAACGTTTTCATCATCCTGAAAACTTTCAGAATATTTAACCAAATCGTCTAAAGCATTTTGATAATCTTTCTTTTGGATGTAACTAGTACCTCTTCCATAATAAGCTTTTACTATTTCTGGGTTAAGCTCTAATGCTTTCGAGAAACTTTGTATTGACTCATCAAACTGGTTTTGTTGATAAAATTGAACTCCATCATTGTAAGCAATATTTGCCTGTTGGTCATCAGCAACTATCAAAGTACTAGATGTGTCTTCAATTGCAGCGTCTCCTTCAAATCCAACTACAATAGGAATTGAAATCTGAGATGTATCCACTTGAATTGAAATCTGAGATGTATCCACATCAGTTTGTGCAAAGAGAACTGATACTGGTAAACAAATCAAAGCAAAAAATAATAATTTCTTATTCATAGTTTTAAGATTTTAGAAAGCTCCTAAAAAAATCAGGTTCATTTCTGGTTTGTTAAACAATAATTGTTGTCTCATATATTAAATGTAATAATTTTTTAATTAAAACAAATTTACTAATATTTTAAGATTTTCAATTTAAAACTTTATTAAAACATTTATTCGGTTTGATTTAGACCATGACAATGTTTGTATTTTTTTCCACTTCCGCAAGGACATGGGTCGTTTCTTCCAACCTTTTTCTCAACTCTTACAGGCTCTGGTTTAGATTTTCCTTTGCTTGGATCATTGTATCCTGGATCTTCTCTACCTGTTTTCATTTTACTTAAATCTAGTTTAGTCTTTGGACGAGCTTCTCTTACTTCTTCAGCTCTGCTAACCGGAATATAACCTTTCATTAGTATTATAACTACTGTTCGGTTAATCTTATTTAGCATTGTTTTGAACAAATCAAAAGATTCAAGTTTATAAATCAATAATGGGTCTTTCTGCTCGTATGATGCTGCTTGTACCGATTGACGTAAGTCATCCATCTCACGGAGATGTTCTTTCCAAAGTTCGTCAATAGTCTTTAAAACTACTGTTTTATTATAAGCAGCTACAATTTCCGTGCCTTGTGAATTATAAGTTTTTTCCAGATTGACAATTACATTATAAACTTTATTGCCATCAGACACTGGAACCATAATGTTTTCGTACTTACTAGCGTCGTTTTCAAAAACAGTTTTTATTACAGGAAAAGCTTGATCAGCAATAGCTTCACTTTTACGTTTATGAGTTTCGCGAAGATTTTCATATAAATATTCCGTCAAATCATTTTGTGATAAATTTGAATAATCTTGCTCTGTTATTGTTAATTGAATTGATAATAGCCTGAAAACCTCAAGTTTAAAATCATCATAGTCGATACCATGAAGTTCATCGGTAATGCTTACACATAGGTCAAACATCATATTTGCAATATCTGCACCTAGTCTTTCACCATCAAGAGCGTTACGACGTTTCTTGTAAATTACGGTACGTTGAGAGTTCATGACATCATCATATTCTAGTAGTCTTTTTCGTATTCCAAAGTTGTTTTCTTCAACTTTTCGCTGAGCTCTTTCAATTGATTTTGAAATCATTGTGTGTTGAATAACTTCACCTTCTTTCAATCCCATTCGGTCCATCATTTTTGCAATACGGCCTGAACCAAAGAGTCTCATTAGGTCGTCTTCGAGAGAAACAAAAAATTGCGAAGAACCTGGGTCTCCCTGACGACCGGCACGTCCTCTCAGCTGTCTGTCAACACGACGCGATTCGTGTCTTTCTGTACCAACAATTGCAAGACCGCCAGCTTTTATAACTTTATCGCTTAATTTGATGTCGGTACCACGACCTGCCATATTTGTCGCAATTGTAACATTACTTGAATAACCGGCTTCAATAACAATATCAGCTTCTTTTTTATGAAGTTTTGCATTAAGGACGTTATGCTTGATGCCTTTTCTTGTAAGTATTTTACTAAGCAGTTCTGAAATTTCCACCGAAGTTGTTCCTACTAAAACAGGGCGTCCTCCTTTTATAAGACTTTCGACTTCGTTGATAAC
This sequence comes from uncultured Bacteroidales bacterium, assembly GCA_964622935.1. Taxonomy (GTDB): domain Bacteria; phylum Bacteroidota; class Bacteroidia; order Bacteroidales; family ML635J-15; genus Bact-19. The sequence continues at coordinate 8,156 of CAZUQY010000078.1, forward strand.
AGCAGCATATTTTTCACGAGTCGTTTTATAAACAAGGTCTTCAAAGTCATTTCTTGTAATAGGTCTGTTAGTTGGGATAACCATTACATCAAGTTTGTAGATATCCCACAATTCACCAGCTTCTGTTTCTGCAGTACCTGTCATACCCGCAAGCTTGTTATACATTCTGAAGTAGTTCTGCAAAGTGATAGTTGCATATGTTTGGGTTGCAGCTTCTATTTTTACACTCTCCTTGGCTTCAATAGCTTGATGTAGACCATCAGAGTATCTACGACCCTCCATTATACGACCAGTCTGTTCATCGACAATTTTTACCTTATTATCAATTACTACATATTCAACATCTTTTTCGAAAAGAGTGTATGCTTTTAGTAATTGAGTTACTGTATGTATGCGTTCTGATTTGATAGAATAGTCTCTTATTATTTCATCTTTCTTTTTGAGTTTATCACTGTCAGATATGTCAAGATCGTCAATTTGTGCCAATTCAGTTGAAATATCAGGCAAAACAAAGAAATTGTTATCTGAATTTGAACTGGCTAGAAGATCATAACCTATATCTGTAGGTTCAATAGAGTTCATTTTTTCATCAATAACAAAATACAAAGCATCTGTAACAAGGTGCATGTTTTTATTATTATCAGCCATATATTGATTTTCAGTTTTCTGCAACAAAGCTTTCATACCTTGTTCACTTAAAAACTTAATGAGAGGTTTGGTCTTTGGCAAAGCCTTAAATGCTTGTAAGAGTTTAAAGCCTCCGTCTTTATCATTTCCCCCTGCAATCAGTTTTTTTGCGTCAGAAAAAATAGAATTAAACAGTGTTTTTTGTACACTAAATAGTTTTTGTACTTGATGTTTAAATTCATCAAATAGCTGATCTTCACCTTTTGGAGTTGGTCCTGAAATAATCAATGGTGTTCTTGCATCATCAATTAAAACAGAGTCAACCTCATCTACAATTGCATAGTTGTGTTTTCTCTGAACAAGGTCAGAAGGGCTTAAAGCCATATTGTCTCTTAGGTAATCAAAACCGAATTCATTATTTGTTCCAAAAGTAATATCTGCTGCATATGCTTTACGTCGGCTATCACTGTTTGGTTCATGTTTGTCAACACAATCTACAGATAAGCCATGGAACATATAAATTGGCCCCATCCACTCGGCATCACGTTTTGCAAGGTAATCGTTTACAGTGACCAAATGCACGCCTCTGTGAGTAAGTGCATTTAAAAATACCGGAAAAGTTGCAACAAGGGTTTTTCCTTCACCAGTTGCCATTTCTGCAATTTTACCTTGATGTAAAGCAGCACCACCAATTATCTGAACATCATAATGAATCATGTCCCAGACAATTGTATTTCCACCAGCAATCCATGAATTATGCCAAATAGCTTTGTCGTCGTTGATGTCTACAAAGTCGTTAGTCGTAGCAAGTAATCTGTCAAATTCAGATGCAGTTACCTCTATTTGTTCATTTTCTTTGAATCGTTTTGCTGTTTCTTTTACAATTGAGAAAGCTTCTGGAAGAATTGAATTTAAATGATCTTCTAGTTTGACATCAATACGTTCTTCAATTTTGTCTATTTCATTAAAAATTTCCTCTCTCTCCCAAATATCTAGAGATTCTGCTTTCTCTTTAAGATTGCTTATTTCATCTTGATCGGATTGTATGAAGTCTTTGATGCCTTGTTTTAAAATTTCGGTTTTCTCTCTCAATTCATCGTTGCTCAAAGTACTATAATTAGATTCGACAGCCAGTACATCTTCTAGTATTGGTTGCACAATCTTCATATCTCTGCCTGCTTTAGATCCGAATATGCTGCCTAGTATTTCGTTAAGTCCCATTAAAAAAAAATGTTTTATAAATTCAATTAGCAAAGTTAAGATTTTTAGAAAAAAAAATCAATAATTAAGTCATTTTTATTTTAGACTTATTAACAGCCAGATTTGTTGTATTTAGTTCAAATTAGATGTTCTTAAATTGGGGTTAGATTTGTTGTTTTTATAGTGCTAATCAGTGCTTTCCCATTCATCAATAATGCTGTCAATTTCTTCGGAGGTCTTCCGTAATCTGGATTTACATTCTTTAATCAGAAATGTTGCCCTTTTTACTCTTTCGCTGAGAGTATCCAAATCAGGTTCACCGTTTTCAATTTCTTCAAGGATGTTTTCTAGTTCGGTTAAAGCTTCTGTGTATGAAAAGTTTTTTTTTGCCATTGTTATGATTTGGTTTTAGAAATCGAATATTTTAAAATAATAATTGCTAAAATTACAAATAAAATTGATATCGCAAAAGTGTATTTGTATCCCATCAGTTTATATATGATTACTCCTATGGGTGCAATTAAAGCTCTTATACCTGTGAGGGAGATATGCACAGACTGATAATCAGCACTGTCATTTGGGCTTTTACTAAAGAATGATGACCCAATATTCCATGACAAGGTTCCAGCAGCTGTAAAAATTCCAAAACTAATAAATGCAATAATTAGGGTGTAATATAGCTCCATATTTCCAAAACTTGTATTAAAATCTATGTACTCAGTAAGCATAATAAAAGTTACATAGAGTAACATTGCTCCAAACATGATAATTCCGAACTTTCGTGGGTCTATTTTGTCTGACAAGATTCCTAACAATGGGAGAGCTAAGACTGTTATTATTCCTGCTCCAGATTTGTATGTTGAAATGCTTGCGTAACTTAATCCTAGAAATGATTCTAAGAAAAATGTAATTACTGTTGATGTAATCATAAATGCAATCCCATATGCGAAAAA
>CAZUQY010000079.1:0-10878 GCA_964622935.1 uncultured Bacteroidales bacterium
ATATAGAGGGAACTTCTACTATTGATGCAAACTCTAATGATTTTGAAATTGGTGGAGATTACTATGTTAATGCTGATGATGCTTTTGATGCAAGTGGAATAACAATTACTTTAAATGGAACATCAGATCAGGATATTGATGCAAATAGCGATCAGGAAACATTCGGGAATTTGATAGTTAACAAAACTAGTGGTAATGTAAATTTATCAGATAACATTGAAGCCGATGATCTAGATCTAACTTCTGGCTTAGTTAACACCGGAACTTATAGAGTTTATGTTTCTAACACAACTACTACTAACCTTAGCAATTATTCAACAGCATCATATATTAACGGTAACTTACGAAGAGAAGTTGCTACATCAGGCAGCTATGATATGCCCGTTGGGAATGCAACAAATTATGAGCTAGCAAATATTAACATCAACAGTTCTACTGGCTTAAATTATCTTGATGCATCATTCCACCCTATAGCTCCTGGAGACATTGATATTACCGCATTAGGCCTTTCACAGGCTGGTGTCGCCGTAGAAGAAATTCTCGACGCAGGATTTTGGACTATTAGTCCTGATGCAGGAATGAGTGCTATCAGTTATAATGTTAAATTAAATCTCAGTGGTGCAACTAATGCAGGTGCATTGGCTGAGCAACATACAGTAATTAAACGTGAAAATTCGTCATCAGACTGGACTCTTCCCGGACATCATGACAATTCAACTCAAGAAATTAATAGTGGCGTTGTTTCTGCATACAGAGATCATATTTCGTCTATGTCAGATTATGCAATTGCAAAAAACAAAACAAACATTTTGCCTATTGAACTAGTAAGCTTTACTATTAAATGTAATGATTATTCAACTCAACTAACATGGATTACTGCCAGTGAAATCAACAATGATTATTTTGAAGTTCAAAGATCATTGGATGCATTATTATGGGAGAAAATTTCAAAAATTGATGGTGCAGGAAACTCAAACAAAATGTTATCATATAGCTTTACTGACGAAAAGCATAATAGAAGAACTTATTATAGATTAAAACAAGTAGATTTTGATGGTAAGTTTGAATATTCTGAAATACTAGCAAATGAATGTTATAATAATCAAACTGAAGCTATAGAAATCTACCCTAATCCAACAAATGATTTCGTAAACATCAAAATAGAGAACTGGGATTCTGGAACTTTGAAGCTTGAAATTTTTGATATGATGGGAAGGTTAGTTCTTTCAAAAGAACTTTTTGTAAACAATGGCACAACAAATGATAGAATTGACATCAGTAAATTTAATCCAGGTGTCTACCACATTAGATTCTCGGATAAAAACACAACGATTAATCTGAAGATAATCAAAAAGTAAAAATATAAGTCACTTCAAATCAAATTACTTTAATAATAACAATTATACATTACCGTATCGCTTGGAGTGCAATACACTTGATTTTCAACAATATTAGGGATATCATCATGAATTGAAATATAATTTACAGTAACAGACTCCCCTCCCACTACTTTGCAAACAATAACAGTATCAACCAAGTCACCATAAAAATATCTATAATCTGAACCAGCACAAACATCACAATCTTCATTTATGTTCAAGATTCTTAGTTTCAAAACATCATCATTTGAATACGGAACGCTATTATGAATCTTAAAACTTATATACGACTCTTTTGGGATAATTTCATCAACAACATAATCATAGCCAACACCTTCAGGATCAAATATAGTACTAACAGTATGAAAATCATCTTTTGCGAAAATCATCTTCATTTTTACAAAATTCCTGCTTTCAAATTCAATTAAATAATTTCCCTGTTCATCAGTGTATGTCTCTTTAAATGGCGAAAATGCAGAATAAAAACTTCCACTTACAATTTCAGTTATTTCAAATTCCACCTTGGCATTTGCAATAGGTTCTCCAGTAACCATATCCGTAAGAGTACCACTCATATAATTATAGTTTACATCATTGCATGAAATTAAGAATGCTACAAATAATATAGCTAAAAATACTATTATCTTATAAATTATTTCTAAATTGCTTCTCAATATTTAATGAATTTTTTAGTATTACAATAATTAATTAACTTTATCCAAAAATAATAAAAAATACGACATCATGGGAATTTTAAGTAATCTTGAACCAAAAAGTGTATGGCAATATTTTGAGGAACTTACTCAAGTGCCAAGACCTTCGAAGAAAGAAGAAAAAGTAATTGAGTTTCTTTTAAAATTTGGAAAAGGACACAATCTCGAAACACAAAGAGACCAAATTGGTAATATTTTAATCAAAAAACCTGCCTCTGTAGGCATGGAGAATATTAAATCCGTTCTTTTACAAAGCCATATGGATATGGTTTGTGAAGCTAATCGTGACACAAAAATCGATTTCGACAATGACCCAATCAAACCATATATTGATGGAGAATGGGTAAAAGCAAAAGGCACAACTTTAGGTGCTGATGATGGCATTGGAGTAGCTGCACAAATGGCAATACTAACGGACAATACTTTAAAACACGGGCCTATTGAATGTCTGTTTACTGTTGATGAAGAAACTGGTCTTACAGGCGCATTCGAAATTCAGCCCGGATTTTTCGATTCTAAAATTCTACTAAATCTTGACTCTGAGGACGAAGGTGAAATATTTATAGGTTGCGCTGGAGGTGTAGATGCTGTTGCAAGTTTTAATTTCAAGAACGAGCCTGTTCCTCAGAATCACAAAGCGTTTAAGATTACTATAAACGGTCTTAAAGGTGGACATAGCGGTGACGAAATACATAAAGGATTTGGGAACTCAAATAAAATGGCGAATCGATTTTTATTTCAATTTAGTGAGAAATACAATATCAGACTTGCAAACTTTGATGGCGGAAATAAAAGAAATGCAATCCCTCGTGAGGCTGAATTAGTTTTTACTGTTGAATCTGGAATAACTAGTGAAATGCTGTCAAGTTTCGTAGTATTGAAAAATCAAATCATTAAAGAGATTGAAATTACAGAACCTAACATCAATATTAAAATTGAAGAAATAGCTGTACCAACAACAGTTGTTGACACATTAACACAAAAAAATCTTACTAAGGCACTTTATGCTTGCCCTCATGGAGTACATGCATGGAGTCCTGCAATTGAAGGATTTGTGGAAACCTCAACAAATCTTGCTTCAGTTAAATTCGACGAGAATAAAATAAACGTTGTTACAAGCCAAAGGAGTTCTGTTGATTCTGGCAAAACCGATATTAACAACATGGTTCGCTGTGTATTTGAACTTGCAGGAGCAAACGTAGAATCAGGAGATGGTTACCCTGGCTGGGCACCAAATCCAAAATCTGAAATTCTAACTATTGCTGAGAACTCATACAACAAGCTATTTGGCAAGAAGCCTGTAGTACGTGCAATACACGCTGGATTAGAATGTGGACTTTTCCTAGAAAAATATCCAGATTTAGATATGATTTCATTTGGACCAACATTACGTGGAGTTCACTCCCCAGATGAGAAAATTGAAATAAAAACTGTTCAAATGTGGTGGAAACATCTTATTGATGTTTTAGAAAATATACCTAGTAAGGAAAATTCATGAATTTTCCTTACTAGATACCAACTACATACCAACCTATCATCATAAATAATGAAATATCTGGGAAAATATAAAAATGAACCAAATCGTTTAAAATTTTGGAATTATTCAAACCCAGTACAATATTACATTACAATATGCTCAAAAAATCGCGAAAGATTGTTTGGCAAAATTAAAAATAAAGAAATGATTTTATCAGAATATGGTAAAATTGTTCATGAAGAAATATTGAAAATGCCACAATATCATAAACGCGTTATATTAGATGAATGGGTTATAATGCCTGACCACATACATTTAATAATTGAATTGGGTAATCGAGATTATGATAATGAAATTTCTATGGTTGGGGGAAATGTAGGAAAAAATCATGATTTTATCCTACAACCACCAAATCCAACCATTGATGGATTGAAAAATATCGTACCGAACGTCGACAAATGATTATTCCCAAAATATTGGGAAAATTTCAAATGTTAACATTCAAACAAATCAACATTTTACGCAACACCCCAGGTACAGCAAATTGGCAACACGATTATTATGATCATATAATCAGAAATTATGATTCTTACATTAGAATAAAACAATATATAATTGACAACCAAAAAAATTGGGGCTCCCTAAACACCAAAACCTAAAAGAAAAAGGTATTATCTCAGAAAATGACTTCGAAAAGTTAAAGAAGAAACTAATTGAAGATTAATTTTTTTGCCAATTTAAGCTATAATCGCTATCTTGCTTTAAAATTAATCAACCATGAAGACAATTTACTATTTTACAGCAATTGCTTTTGCTGCTATCTCACTAAATGTAAACGCACAAGTAAACACCCTATCCAGAATAGGCCAAACTCCTGGTGGAGCAGCACACCATGTCAATTGGATTGAAGATCAACAAATACTTATAGTTGGCTGCGGTGGTAGTCTGTGGGTATATGACATGCAAGATCCTGCAAACCCTGAGATTATTGCCAAAAGAGCTTTTATGCAGTTAATTGAAGAAACAGATGTTTATGGAGATATTTTGTTTGCTGCTGCAGAAAATGATGGTCTATATGCTTTAGATTTCACTAGCGATAGTTTGACAATTTTGCATACATTCAAGCCATTAACATTTCAATTTTCCGGTGAACCTCAGTTAATATATGATTTTTCAAGAAGAAATGACACCCTTTTTGTTCCAGTAGCCAGTGACTTTTACAAAAGCATCAGAATTGTTACCTATGACGAGGAAACTGGATTTACAGAACATGATGATCAAAATATTCAGATTGGCGAGTTATTTAACTTACACAATGGGGCTAGATGCATAGCTGTTAACGACAACTACATTGCAGTTGGAAAACAAAAAATGCCATTAGAAGCACCAAAAGGTGAGATTTTTATTTTCGAAAGACAATTCCCATACAATATTGTTGGGTCAATTGAAGACTCCTTATTGAATAATGTTCAAAAAGTCAGATTTGCGGACCTGCGTAACGACATTTTATATACATGTGCAGGATCAAACAATGCAGGTCTCACCTCCTATTTCTTTGCTTATCAAATTGATGAGAGCAATATATTCCCTGTAGATACTTTCGCTATCGGACTTGGAGAAATTGGGCTCGGCTTACCCATTGTTAGTGCCGTAAATATTAAAAATATGGATTCCCGAAACGACACCTTATATTTAGCTACAACTTGCTGGGTTGATACAGACAACTATCAATTAGGCGAAAACTTCTCATTTATCCCTGTACTCGATGCTTCAGAATTACCTGAGACACCAATGAGTTATGATTCACATTTATATGGTGGATTATGGCATTTTGACCTTGCCTTAATGCATGGAACCCCATACATGGCAATTGCTTCTGAATGGTTAGGCTTTTTAATCTCAGACATTACCGACCCTGACAATCCTCTTGACACACTCTCAATGAATCAGACTGGAGGATGGGTACAACACACAAAAACGACTGGAGACACTTTATGGGTTGCAAGTGAAGGTTGGGGACTTGCTGTTTATAAATCTGATAGCCTTTTATTTGAACATGGATACAATACCGAAAGTATGATTATGCACAAATATGTAGCATATCCAGGACACTATTTTGTTTCCGATTTCGAATTCTTACAAGACACTTTACTCTACTTAGCAAGTGGACATATTTTCAACCTTAAACCATGGTTCGAAGGAGGAGAAACTGAACTAGTCGGAATAAACCCTTTAGGATTATATGTTACAAAAATGGCAAAAATTGCAACCAATCTAGGTACAAGACTAATTCTTGGAAAAGGTGTATGGCTATTATCAGATCTAGAAATGAGTATCTACGATCCAGATAGCCAAAGCATTATTGAGGACAATATACTACTTAATAATGACCCAAACTCTATTGCAGTCGAAGATGATGTTTTTTTCTACCCATACAGAACTACTCCCTATTTGCAAAATGGAGAATTGCATCTTGTAGCCGCTAAAATTATCGATAACGAACGTGTTATTTTAAAAGATACTATCTTAAATGATGCTACTATCGATGTGATTAATGCTATTGACGTTGAAAACAACATTATTGTCATTGGACAAGGAGCAACATTTTCATGGTTTAACTGGAATGGCGAATCATTTGTTCCAATAAATTCGTTTACACATTCAAATGTATTCGAAACAGCTTCAGGAGTGGAAATAAAAAACAGTCTCATTTACGCATCATATCGTTATGATGGACTCAAAGTGATTAATTCTTTTGATGCTATAGAACTAGCATATTTCGAAGGTTCTGGAGGATATGATAATTTCGTAGGATCTGGAAACGGCATGGTTACTGTTGGCGATGATGGTAAGATTTATCTATCAGATTTCTATTCAGGAATATTTATTATTGAAGCTGCTGACATTAGTCTTAAAATTGATGAAGAGTACATAAAAGAACAAAACCAAAATAGTATTTTTAGCATTTATCCCAATCCTACCAAAGACTTAATAAATATATCTTCAAACGGAGAATATGATTATAAAAAAATAAAAATTTGTGTACGTGATATAACTGGTAAAAAAATGCTAAATCTCACAAATAATCAATCAACTGATATTTCATTTTCTACTGCACAATGGCCAGCAGGGCTTTATTTTGTGAACATTTCCGATGATCTTGGTCATACTGAAACATTGAAGATTATAGTAACTAGATAAACTTTAAAATCATGAAAAATCACTTAAGTTTTATTAAAATCTCATTTATTGCATCAATCATAGTTATCAACTATAGTGTTGTAAGTGCACAAACAAACTGGACATATTTTTCAGAAGAACCAATTCTGGCAATGGATCCTCTAGTTAATTGGGGAGCCTACGGACAGCCTAACGTCATAATTCACGACGACACTATTAAAATGTGGTTTGCAGTTGCTGAAACAACACCTACCGATCCAGTAAGTAGAGGAAGAATTCACTATGCATGGTCACTTGACGGTTATACTTTTACCGAATATGAAAACAATCCTGTATTGAATGTTGGGGGTGCAGATGAATGGGATTATCAGTGGTTAGACACACCAGGAATTCTCTGGGATGGTACAGAATTTAAGCTATACTATTATGGAGATTCATTGTATCATGATGTTAAAGATTATACAGCTATTGGTCTTGCAACCTCAGACGATGGGATTAACTGGACTAAACAAGGAAAAGTTCTTGAAATGGGTGGCGTAGATGATTGGGATGGTCATCATGTTGAATTACCTGAGCTATATTTTGATTCCGAAATAGGACTCTACGCTATGTTATATACAGGCATAGACAGATCAAATTATCCTGATGCGGGATTTCTTAAAATTGGCTTAGCTCTCTCATTTGACGGTTATGATTGGTTTAAATATGAAAATAACCCTGTTATTGATGTTGGTCCTTATCCATCCTTTAATGATATAGGAGTTGGTGGCCCTTCAATTATTGAAACTGATGGTATTTTTGAAATGTGGTACACAGGAATACAAGCTTATGAAGAACCTATTAACTCATGGGACTCTCTAAAAGTTGGCTATGCTTTAAGTTTAAACGGGACAAGTTGGATTCAATATCCTACAAACCCCGTTATGCAAGCAGAAGAAGGTGACAGCACAGTCTTTTGGGCATTTGATGTAATCTGGGATGAGTCAGATCAACTATATAAAATGTATTTTGAAAGTGAGCATTGGGCGTATGAAGAACCTGGTACACCAGGAGAATTTCATAAAATCAATGCAATTTTCTTAGCTACTGCTCCAAGAACTGTTTTAAATTCTCCCGCATGCGATACTGAAATTAGCGAGGACATTACAATAGATATTGGAGCAAACACACAACTTTTAGCTAGTGGTGGAGATTATTATCAATGGGACCCACCTGAAGACTTAAGTAATACAGAAATTGCTAATCCAATAGCATCACCTATAGAAACTACAACTTATACTGTACTTATTGTAAGTGAAGCTTGTATTACAAAAGAGCAAGTCACTGTTACTGTAGACGATCCTGACATTATCGAAGATCCTGGATTTCAAAAACTTGAAGTTTTTCCAAATCCCACAAATACTAAATCATCATTAAAAATCAATAAAATGCTGAGAAATGCCGAAATCACAATAACAAATGCTCTTGGTCAAATTGTTTTCAACATAAATGAATTTTCAGGGGATGAAATAATGACAAACAATAAACTAAAACCTGGAACTTATATAATCAGTATAGATGAAAATTTTGTAATTTATCAGAAAAAGTTGATTGTAAAATAAGAATATTAGATCATCTGAACATCTATCCAAATCTCATCTCAAGTCTCTGATTCACAACTTATTCAGCATTATACTTTGAATAATCATTCCATTTAACTTTAGAAAATCCTGTTGAATATCAACTTTTAATGGAAAAAAATCTAAGGTTTGTAGATTTAAAGTATTTACCTTTACAAACCATAAAACAAATAATCATTATTATGAAAAAAACACTACAATTATTCTTATTGGCAGCTTTGTGCATGGTATTAATTACACCAGCAATTAAAGCCCAAGACAACGACAAACCTAAAGCATTTGGAATTGCTTTTCATGGTTATGTTAAAAACGATTTTTTCTATGATTCACGTCAAACCGTTGATGCACGTGAAGGACATTTACTTTTATGGCCATCTGCTCCATCTCTGGATGCTAATGGAACTGATATCAATGCACACAGCAGTTTTAACTTTTTAGCAATTCAAACTCGCCTGAAAGGTGTCATTACAGCCCCTGATGCAATGGGTGCAAAAACTTCAGGTGTTATAGAAGGAGAATTTTTTGGCCACACAAATGGTGACATTAACGGTTTTAGGTTGCGACATGCTATCATAAAGTTTGATTGGGAAAAATCGCACTTATTAACTGGGCAATTCTGGCATCCTATGTTTATTATAGAATGTTTCCCTGGAACAGTCTCATTTAACACTGGTATGGGTTATGCTCCGTTTTCAAGAAATCCACAAATTAAATATTCATTTACTTCAAATGGTTTAAAAATCGCTGTTACAGCTTACAGTGAAAGAGATTTCTCGTCTAGAAATATAGCAGGTATTTCTACTTCTGCATATATGAGAAATTCTGGAGTTCCAGGTGCAAATCTTCACTTAAACTACGGAACTAAAAACAAAGAAACTGGTACAGCATTTAATTCTGGTTTTGCAGTTAATTACCACACAATGTTACCATCCTTAACTACTGCTGCTAACTTTATCACCAACCAAACTGTTACATCATTATCAGGACTTGCATATATAAATGCTAAAATGAAAAAAATCAACATTAAAATTGCTGGAACATATTGCGAAAATCCTAATGGAATGATGATGCCAGGAGGATATGCCGTTCTTGACACGTTAAACGTAGCTACTATGGATGTAAGCTACATCCCTACTCGTTCCGCAACTGGTTGGATTGATATTTCTACAACAGGAAAGAAATGTAATATCGGCATTTTTGCTGGGTACAATCAAAATCTTGGAACAGCAGAAGATATTAATGGAACTCCAGGAGGCTTAGCAGTAAACATCGAACATCTTTACAGAGTTTCTCCACGTATTAACTTCTACACTGGCAAAGTTCAAATTGGTGCAGAAATAGAATATACAGTCGCTGCTTATGGCGATGGCACATATGACTCTAAAGGTGTTCCACTAAATCCTGAAGAAGTTTCTAACGTAAGATTTATTACAGGAATTTATTACCACTTCTAAAATTAAAAAACACAAGATATTTAAGACCTTAGATTAGTTTCTATGGTCTTTTTTTTATATTTGTAGTAACCAACAATCAACTAAGAATGAAATGCTGTATTTCTAAGATATTAATGGCAATACTTTTTTGTGCTTTCTACAACAATGGAATTGCACAAAACCTGCGAAAAGATTTTGGCTATTCTGACAATGTGAAATCTGTGACGTATACTGAACAGAATGCTGTTAGCGCTAACCTAATTTCTTTTCAAGATGATAAAGAGCTTGAAAGTTTCGACTCTGTTCCAATAAGAATATCTATTACAATTGATTTTAATAAACATGGTCATATTACAAAAAAAACAATACTTGAATACTTCACACACATGGAAATGGAAAGAAGTCATTGCTTATATATTTATAATGACATTGACAGTGTTATAAAAATAGATTACTACAAAACAAAAAGCATTCTACCTTATAACAAATCCTCATATTACATCTACGACAGCACAATAAATGTCCCTAGGATCTCAAACTTAGATTCTCTTGCCAACACAAGAAGTACAGTTACTCATTTCGATTTTTACAAAAACGAAATTGAATTCTACTCAAATACTCTCTTGCAGTCTTCATATATCTACAAATATGATAGTATTGGAAATGTAATCCAAAAATGGGAAACAATATCAGATAATCATCATCCATTTCGTGGCGATTTTTGGAAATACGAGACATTTGAATATAACTATGAGAATCAGCTTATAAAAAGTCAATATTGTAATGATTGTAGTGATACAAGCCTAAATTTAACAACTATTTTATATGAGTATGACGACCATAATAATCTTAAGAAAAGTCTCGAAATGGACTTTGATGGTAATTATATGGATTCTAAATATTACATATATGATAAAAATAACAGACTCATAAAGATGTTTGATAGTCCACATGAATTAATCGAAGAACCTTATGAAGTACCTTTAACAGAACACCTTTCTAAAGCCTCAAGAATAATCAACATACATGAATACAATGACAATGGAAATTTGATTTATGAAGAATACTATGGCAGTT
>CAZUQY010000080.1:0-10833 GCA_964622935.1 uncultured Bacteroidales bacterium
TTGGTATCGGATCTGCAGTAGATGTTTTATCTGGAATGATTATCGGTCAAGCTGTAGAGAAAAAATATGCTCGAAAAGGGCTTCTAAGACCAATGAATGAGAAAGAAATCAAAAACAAAAAGACACAGATTAAATTACTTATGATTGCAGGAGTAGTGGGATTTGTTGTGCTAATGTACTTTCAGATGAGATAAACGAACTAAAGATGCAATTAAAAATATTGTTTTTAACAAACTTACTTTTCCTATTGGTTTTCAATAGCTGTACTAATAAAAACAGCAATTCTAATCAACGAATAAGTTCAGAACCCAAGAGCACACAAGACAATATAATAATCACAGAAAAGCACCTGCTCAAAGATTATAAGCCAATATTTGAAAATGGTGATATTAATGTTGTAGTTGAAATACCTGCAGGAACTCTCGAAAAATGGGAAGTTGATAAAGTTGATGGCAACTTGAGACTGGAGTATATCAATGACACTCCACGCATTGTTCAATATCTTGCATATCCTGGAAATTACGGTATGATTCCAAGAACATTACTGCCTAAAGAATTTGGTGGTGATGGCGACCCTTTAGATGTATTAGTTCTTGGCGATGCTTCAGAAAGAGGCTCTGTTATTCAATGCAAAGTGATAGGAGTCTTAAAAATGTTAGATCGTGGCGAACAAGACGATAAATTAATAGCTGTAAAAAAAGATTCCCCTTTTTATAAGCTTAATTCAATTAAAGAACTCAACGAAAAATTCCCAGAAACATCTGATATAATATCTATTTGGTTTGCAAATTACAAAGGAAAAGGGAAAATAGAAATTATTGGTTTCGAAGAAAGAGAAGTAGCAATAAAAATACTTAACACAGCTATACAAGAATTTGAAAAATAGTGCTAACCTAGCAACCTGTAAATGGAATATGCGTCTTTATCGTGTTCCAGAAAACACAAAACTAAAACTATGAAAAGAATATTTCTATTTGCAGTAATCTTCTGCATTTCAATCACTTCTATATCATCACAGAGTTTCATTGGTGTATATTCTGATAATGATGGAAGCACTAGTACTGGTAGTAACAACAGAATAGCAACAGATAATTTCGGCAATATAATCAACTGTACAAGTTTCGCAAACAGTCCAATAAATATCGAAGGGACTGAATTTCCAGTAAATGGAAATCTGAGTTGTGTATTGATAAAAAGAGATGCGAATCACGATTTAATTTGGGCTAAAAGTCTTTCATGTGGTGGGACCACATTAATCGGAGATATTTATATTGATAATTCTTCGAGTATTTATGTTTGTGGGGTCTTTGGGCACGCTTCAAGTACCACAGAGCTTAACTCCTATCCTAATAGTCTAGCAGGTGAAATTGGCATGTCTCTTTTTGTAATAAAATACTCTCCTTCCGGTCAGGTTCTCTGGAGTAATTCTGCAAAAGTAGGACTCAGTGGTGCTGATTGGTATACTGATGCTTTTAAAATAGAAGGTAATGGAACTGACAAAATCACTATTATATCGCCGATAGCAAATGTTGGGGAACAGGCTTTAGGGTCTTTTACCGTTAATTCAGATTTAGGAAATATGTTCTTCGCAGGATTAAATCCAGATGGAGATTGGCAGTACGCAAAAATGCTAGAAGGAACGTCAAATATGTATCTAGCAATAAATCTAGACTACGCTGCGAATAATGACATTTTCTTTTCGCTTAATTTTAAAGGTAGTATTGATATGGGTACAGCCAGCATTTTAAGCGTTCCAGGATCATCACCACAAGATTGTGTTTTTAAAACAGACTCAGATGGCAATTTTATATGGTCCATAGCTACTGATGCATCTTCTTGGTGGCGCTCTGACATTGTTTGTGATGGCAATGATGCCGTTCTGTTTGGAAGCTTTGGAGGAGATGTTTCTTTTGGAAGCTTTGATTTAGGTCCTACGTATTATTCTGGATATGGCGTAAAAATAGACAATGACGGCAACTTCCTTTGGGCAAAAAAATATGGTGAATCTGAGGCTAATTTCTTTACTGCTTGCAAAAGTGAAACCGGATTCTACATTACGGGGAAAACTTCTCCCGGAGTAAGTTCAAATATATTTGATGCTTATGAACTGGTTTACGCCAACACAATGCCTGAGTCAAATTTTTCCAATTCTATAAATTATGTTTTAAAACTAGATTTAAATGGAAATGTTATTAATGGCGCAGTTACAAGCTTTAATTTTGACACATTCAATACTGATGAAATGAGTTTCTTTAATGGGAATCTTTATTTCACTGGAAATGCTTTAGATTCTGCTTCATTTGGATATTATACAATAGCCCCTTTAGTTACAAACTCTTCCAACTATATCAGCACTTTTTCTGAAAACAATAATCTTATCTCTGGTGCTTCATTTTATGATTTTAATTCAAATTACAGTTTCGATCCAGATGAGATTAGTTACAATGCTTATTTAAATATTAACAATGGAAGTACAAATTCTTTTGTTTTTGCTGATGGGGATTTTAATATCGGCACAGGAACTGGCGCATACAGCCTAGAGTTTTTAAATACTCCTATGTATTATTCTTTAAATAACAGTATTTACAATGTAGATTTTGGAAGTAATTTTGGTCAGATAAGCGAATATAATGATTTTATTTTACAACCTATTCCTGATCAAAATGATTTAATGGTTGATTTAACAATAGGGCCTGCAAAACCAGGATTTAATGGGTATGCATATATTAATTTAAAGAATGTTGGTACTACTAGTAAAACTGGGATTTTAGAATTTAGCATTAATCATCCCGAAATCGAAATAACATCAACAGTCCCTGATGCTAGCTTACTTGAAACAGATTATCTAGAATTCGACTATGACATTGAACCAACAGAAGAAATTGTTTATCTAGTTAACTTTTACACATCTGCGTTTGCAGAATTAGATTCAGATTTTGAAGCAATTGCTAAAGCTATTGATGCTACAGACCTAACACCTGACAACAATGTGGATACATTAAACCATCAAATCACAGGTTCTTATGATCCAAATTCAAAAGAAGTCAACCCTCGAGGAGACATTTACCCTGAGTTTATTAGCAATAATAATGACTTGGAATATATAATAAACTTTCAAAATACTGGTAACGATACTGCATTTACCGTTCTACTAATTGACACATTGAGTAATAATCTTGATATTTCAACTTTTAGAGTACTAAGTTCAAGCCATAATCTTATTACGAACATTTACGATAATGTTATTTGGTTTAGGTTTAATCAAATAAATCTTGTCGACAGTTTAACCAACGAAGAATTAAGCCATGGATTTGTAAAATACAGCATCAAACCCTTTTCAAATCTAATAATTGGAGACATTATAGAAAATGAAGCATATATCTATTTTGACTATAATACACCGATACTAACAAATACAGTTTCAACTGAAATTATTAATACAGTATATTCTGGAAATTATAATCTGGACAATAGTATCAGCATTTATCCTAATCCTTGCAATGCAAACACTTTTTCACTTACCTCAAGCGAGGAAATTGAATCAATTTCTATCGAAAACATTAATGGACAAAAAATCTTCAAAAAGGATAATCTAAACTCATTTGACTACAATGTTGACACAAAATTCATGAGCGATGGAATTTATTTTGTACATATAAGAAATAAAGAAAAAACATCTGTATTAAAACTAATAATCTCAAAGTAATATAGTTGTCAGATTTAGGATTAAAAGAATAAGTGGAAAGTAATTCTCACCGCTTAAACAATTTAAGACTGACACGTAACGTCTATAATTCAATGTCAACAAATAAAATCAATGAAAGAATACAGTATTTAAATAAATATTTCTTTTCTTTTCTTTTTAAGTATAGTTACAAATTTGTATCTTTAGCAAATTGCTAACTCGCATTTTGGAAATAAAATCAAATGACAACGTATAAACCAGAAAGATCGAACAAAAAAACCTACCTTTTAGCTATTTTCTTTTTAGTTATGATGATTGTTATTGGAATATCAGGATATAGCTTGATAGAAGGATATAGTTTTATTAATGCTGCATTTATGACCATCATTACCATCTCGACTGTGGGCTTTAGAGAAGTACAACCTCTGTCTACAGAAGGTAAAATCTTTACGATTTTTTTGATTGTATTTAGCTTTGGGATTTTTGCATATGCACTTTCTACATTGACTACTTATCTAGTGGATGGTGTTTTTCATAACTATTTTAAACATAAAAAAGTGAAAAAAAGAATCGACAAACTCGACAAACATGTTGTGATATGCGGCTACGGACGTAATGGACGACAAGCATCAAAAGAATCCTTAGACCATGGATTCGAAGTCCTAATTATCGAACAAAAGGAAGATTTGATTGAACAGATAATCGAAGATCCACGACTTATGTTTATACAAGGTGATGCAACACAGGATGAAGTTCTTGTAGCTGCAAAAATTGAGAAGGCAAGAGCTCTAATTACTACTCTACCTAATGATGCAGATAACCTTTTTGTAGTACTTTCCACAAAAGAAGTAAACCCAAATCTTACGATTATTAGTCGTGCATCAGACGATAATTCAGATAAAAAACTAAAACGTGCTGGAGCAACCAATATAATAATGTCTGACAAAATTGGTGGACAAAGAATGGCTAAATTAGTTGCTCAACCTGATGTTGTTGAATTTCTTGACCATATCATGATTCAAACTAAAAATAATGTTTCCCTCGAAGAAATATCATTTACTAACATTGGCGCAAAATTCCAAAAAAAATCTATCAGAGAACTTAATGTAAGAGATATTGCAGGTGTAAACATAGTTGGGTTAAGAAATAAAGAAGGAGAATACATTCTAAATCCATCGCCAGATCTTGTTGTCTGCTGTGAAGATAAAATCTTTGTTCTTGGAAACAAAAATCAAATTGAAAAACTTAATGAATTTTTAAAATCAATCAAGGAATAATAAATAAAACAGTATTTCTATTTCTATGAAGCCTGCATCACTCAGTTATATTAAGCAAGAATTAAAACATCGTTCCAAAGACGAACTAATTTTACTAACTCTTCATTTAACAAAATACAAAAAGGAAAATAAAGAATTATTAACATATCTATTATTCGAGTCAGCAGATGAAGCATCCTTTATAAAAGAGCTTAAAGAAGAAATTGATGTGGATTTTGAACTCTTAAACAGGAAAACTCCTTATTTATTAAAGAAAGGCGTCCGAAAGATTCTTCGTAATATCAAGAAACACATAAAATACTCCAAAAAGAAAGAAACAGAAGCGGAATTGCTAATTTATTTTTGCAAGAAACTAAAAGACTTATTGCCTTCAATTAAAAGAAACACTACTTTGATAGGCATATATGAGCGACAGA
The DNA here is from genome assembly GCA_964622935.1 of uncultured Bacteroidales bacterium. Taxonomy (GTDB): domain Bacteria; phylum Bacteroidota; class Bacteroidia; order Bacteroidales; family ML635J-15; genus Bact-19. The sequence continues at coordinate 5,379 of CAZUQY010000080.1, forward strand.
TGGAATTAATTATTAAAGTTATAAAAAGCTTGCATGAAGATTTGCAATATGACTATGAAAATGAGTTGGCGGAACTTGTTTTATAATCAATAGATCTACTACCTTATTCCAGCTCTCCTCAGTGCATTATGATATCTGCGAGCATTTGCATTATGCTGAGAAAGTGTTGATGCGAAAACATGATATCCTGAAAAATCGTCTTTAGCACAAAAATAATAATACGAATGGTTTTCTTGATTTAGAACAGCATCTATTGACGACATAGAAGGAATACAAATTGGCCCAGGAGGCAAACCTGGATAAATGTATGTATTATAAGGAGAATCGAATTGAAGATGTCTGTTTAATACTCTAGTAATAGTAAAATCACCAATCCCAAAAACAACAGTTGGATCAGCCTGTAATAGCATTCCCTTATTTAAACGATTGATATAAACACCGGCCATTCTAGTTTTTTCGTCGTTCTTCTGTGTTTCTTTTTCAATAATTGAAGCCAAAGTACTAACCTCTGATTGAGACATCCCAAGATTTTCAGCTTTTTGTTTTCGTTCATCACTCCAAAATTTCTTAAACTCTTCTGCCATACGTTCCAGAAAATTTTCAGCCGAAGTATTCCAATAAAATTCGTATGTATTGGGAATAAACATAGCAGGAAAAGTTTTTTCGTTAAATCCATATTTTGCTGCAGTTTCTAGATTTAATAACAAATCTGCAATCTGAGTAGAATCAGCCTCAATATAAACAGATACCTTTCCTGCAAGAATTGGTAAGCTCCGCACACTGATAAAGCTCAATTTTACAGGTGTTTGTTTCCCACTTCTTAGCAAATTGATTAGTTCATTATTAGACATCCCATTATGAATTTCATATTTTCCGGGAAGGACTTTTCCTGCATACTTTTTCCATTCGGCAACCTGCTCAAAAGATTGCAGATTCTCAACATATCCAGATTCTTCAAGTATCATTAGAACATCATCATAATCAGAATCATTTGGAATATAAATATAGGCAAGCTCATTTTCAACAACAACATTTGCTGCAAAAATAAAATCTCGGTATTTTTTTCCAAAAACAAAAGCAACAACAGCCAAAACTGCTATTAACCCAAAAATAATGAGGAATACTTTTTTCTTTTTTGTCATGAAACTCAGATTAATATTATCTTAGCAAAAATATTTTTTTTCGCGATATGAAGATTGTTTTTCTAGTAATTTTTACCATAATCATATTAACATCCTGTGATACCGATGATAACAGGTGTTTGAAATCAAACGGTGAAATTACTACAGTTGAAACATCCATTGATTATTACAATAAATTGAGAATTGAAAGCGATTTTGAGATTTATATTGAAAATTCGCCCGAATCTTCGATCACAATTACTGCGGGGAAAAATCTTATCCCATACATCAACTATCAGATTGTAGGTAATGAACTTATTATTGAAGACAATAATGGATGTGACTTTTTACGCAAAAGAATAAAACCAATTATCGTATTAAAAACACCTACGATTAAAGAAATCACATTAAATCAAGCATGCGATTTAAAAACAATTGACACTCTTAAGTTCGATAATCTTTCAATTCAGACTTGGGCAGAAATTTTTAGTTGCAACATGAATTTTGAAGGAGATAGTTTATTTTTCAGATGTCATGCAACTACCGGAGATTACATTTTAAGAGGCGATTGCAATTATGCTTATATGTACAACGTTGGCAGTGGTTATTTAAAAGCGAATCATTTATTTTGCAATTATATTCACATTGTACACTCATCATTAGGTACTAGTGAGATAAACGCATCAGAACAAATAATCCTAGAAAAAATTGAATATGGTACTGTCACTTCATATTCTGACGAATGTCCACAGATAGTCACATGGGGCAATGATTGGGGAGAATCATTTGTTAATTTCGGATGTCCATAAGGGGACTTCTAACACTCTTCCATAGACAGACTGTTTTAGAAAAAGCTTTAATCCTATACCTCTTGCTGCCAAGAGAAGTATTATTGCCATCCACATTCCTTGATTTCCGAAATAATGTTTTAAAGCAAACAAAGCAGGTAAGTAAATTAGTATTACGCTAACAATCATGATGTTCCTCATTTTGGCTGTAGCTGTAGCACCAACATAAATCCCATCGTACAAGAATGCCAAAAAGCTAAGTAAAGGCATAATCCAAATCCATATATGATAATCCTTAGCCAGATTAATAACTGCCGAATTATCAGTAAGTATATGCATTATCCCCTGACCGGCAAACAAATAGATTAAGGTAAAACCTAAGGCAAGAAAAAAACCAAACAGAACAGATTTACTAACCGATTCCCGCAGGCTGATCTTATCTTTTGCGCCAATATATCTACCAGCAAGTGTTCCGCCTGCATATGCGAATCCGTCTGTAACCCAAGCAAAAAACCATAGAAATTGTAACATCATGGAATTTAATGCAAGAATATCCTCACCAAAACTCGCTGATAAAACATTAAAAAGAAAAAAGCTACCGGTTAATAATAAAGACCTGATAAAAATATCACGACTAACAGAAAAGAATCTCTTTAGTTTTTCAAGAATCAATATTGACTTAATGTCAAAAAGAGATGCAATTCTTTTGTACTTTTTATTAAAAAAATAAAAACAAAAAATCAATCCGGTATATTGAGCAATTACAGTACCCAATGCTACTCCTTCGATTTTCATTCCAAGAATGACAACAAAAAAGGAACTTAAAATGATATTAGTAAGACTAATTATTATTGTAATAATCATTGGGATTTTCGAGTTTTGCATTCCGATAAACCAACCCATAAAGACAAACACCGAAAGTGTTGCCGGAGCAGCCCATATCCTGTAGTTAAAATATTCTGCTGCAAACCCTAATGCGTCAGCAGAACCGGCAAGATTTAATATCAACAAATTTTTTATTGGAACTTGTAATAATAATAGTAAGACTGCTGCAAATAATGCAAAAATAAGAGCTCGCAATAATGAATTAGAGGCTTCTTTAAATTCCGAAGCGCCATATGCTTGTGCTGTTAGTCCAGTTGTACCCATTCTTAAAAAGACAAGGCCAGTATAAATTAAAGTAAAAACCATTGCACCGAACCCTACTCCACCAATATATGCAGAAGAACCCATACGCCCTACAAGAGCAATATCAACTATCCCAACAAAAGGAACAGTAATGTTGCTGATTACGTTTGGAATGGCAAGTTTTAGGATTCTTCGGTTCAAATCTTTATTTTTTTGCAAATGTAGGGGAATTTCCTGATATCGGAATAATTTTTATTAGCTACTGGCTGTTGGCATTTAGCTGTTAGCTATTGGTCATTGAATATTGTATATTGAATATTGAATATTGAAAAAGTCTTACTTTTTCCTAGATATCTCTAACAATAAATACTTCGTAATCGCCAAGATACTTAAACCGATAACCCTCATAAAGTTTCCTTGCTTTAAAGTTTTCTTTATAAACCTCAAGTTTTATTTGTAGTTTTTTTGATTTTACAAATTCCATGCTTTTTTCCATTAGCATGTGGCTCAATCCCTTACCTTGAAAATATGGAACTATTCCAAAATGATGTAAGTACAATCTACGACTATCATTGGTTATCCAAGATGTACCTACAATATTTCCTGTACTTTCTTCTTCGAGAAGATACAGAACACCACCAAAATCTATCGTATTTAAAATTGTTTGAAGATTGTCGCCTCTGTGTGCTCCTCCCATATCCGTTTGCTGCCAAACATTTAAAACAGCATCATAATCTTCTGTTCTGAACTCTCTAACACCAAATTGCATAATTAATCTTTAGTTTCAAGTTCCACATTAAAATTGAATCTCGACATTGATGAATCAGTCAAATCAAGTTCAAGACTGTATTTTTCGTAAGAGCTTTGTTTTATAACTAAACTATACTTTGTGCCCGGCTTCACAACAAATGTAAAATAACCTTCTTTATCAGTTTCAATTTTTTGGTTAAAACAATCTTTAAGATCACTGCTAACGTCAATAGTAACTTCAACTTCTTCGCCATTATCATCAGTAACCTGTCCACTAACAATAGTCAAACCTGGATTATACCCAAAATTATTTTTAAAATAAGTGTCAAATTCTACTTTGTAAACATCTAATCTTCCATTTCCTCCTGGTCTATCAGAAGCGATATAAGCATACTTTCCGTCAGGACTTAATGAAAATTGCTTATCATTTTCAAATGAATTAAAAGGAAATCCCATATTTTTGGGCTCCGACCATTTTTTACCATCTTTAACACTTATAAACAAATCGTACCCACCAACAGATTTTCCATTATTTGCCGATATTACAACAAAATCCCCACCGGGATGGATATAAATAAAATCTTCATTGAATTCCGTATTCAAATTATTAACAACCAAACTATTCGAGAAATTGGCTCTTTTGTGAAGACTAAAAAACACATCACATTCTTCACCTTTTTTGTTATTATTATTTGTTGCGAAATAAAGTTTTTCGTTTATAAAATCCAGAGCTCCTGAAGTTTCAAGTTTTTTCGTATTTACTGTTACTCCAATGTTTTTAGGTTGAGAAATATCAAATTCATCCTCAAGCAGAAGGTAGTACATATCTCCTCCATCCTCAAACTCCGGACTATTTTTATAAAGAACATACTCTCCTGTACCAGATCCAACAGATGTAAGAATAAAATTCTTAGCATTAGAAAAGACCTCATCAAGTACTTGCAAATCTGAGAATTTCCCATTTTCATAAAAAGATTCCATAACAGAGTATTTAAACAAACCTGTTGTAGGGTTTGCATCTTGATTTTCTCCAACACTTCTGTCGGTGGTTAAAAACAATTTATCCTCGCCCCAAGCATAAACAGGATATAATTCATTAAACTCAGTATTGAACTCAGGTCCCATATTTTCAATCAAATAATCAGACTTTGACTTACTAACTTCAACTGCGGAAAGATTTTGGGAAATCAAATTCAGAACATGAAGACTATCAACATGGTCTGTACCTTTTCTTATCTTTTCATAATATCCAGAGGCAACATCAAAATTGCCATAATTATGTTCTACCCTTCCAAACCAATAATAAATATCTTTAATATATTCGGACTCAGGATTTGATTCAAGAGCATTACGCAAATAAAACCTTGCATTCTCGTAATCATACATTTTAAAGTAACATTCCGCTATCCTGAGGTTTAAAAAATCATCCTGAGAATATTCCTCATAAAGCTCCATATATACTTTCAAAGCTTCTGAGATTTGATTATCTTCAAAAAACATCTTAGCTTGTGTCATTTCCCAATCAGAAGCGCTTAATTTACTGCTATTCTGAGCCATTAATAAGACTGGCAAAACAAATAATATAGTCAAAATAAAATTTCTCTTCATGCTTAATTGTTTATTTTTTCTCTTTCTATAAAAATAATAAATTACTATTCCAAGAATAAT
>CAZUQY010000081.1:0-10750 GCA_964622935.1 uncultured Bacteroidales bacterium
TAATAACTAATTAATTGTTTTCAAAATGGAGGTGCACCCTTTTCCATTACGAAATTTCAGACGACAAATGATGCTTATAAAAGAAGAAAAACATGTTACTTAATATCTAAAATAAATTTTCAAGACAACATTTTCTCGCTCAAGAGATAAAATATGCCTAGATTTACTTCATCTCAATCAACGTTTTCTTATTTTCTTCAATTTCTACGAACTAACCCGAATCTAATACTGTTAATTTCATATCAAATTACATTACTACTCACATTGGGACATACTTGTCCCATTTAACTGTCCGATTCTTTCTTCTGTTACACTGCGGTAACAAGCCTGTCAAGCTCCTCCCAGTCTTTCTTGTAATGATGATATTCATACATTTTTATTTCTATCATAGACCACTTCGTGTTAATTTTGCAGGAACGGTAATGATCCACTCTACAAATGTCCGGTATTCCTGACGTTTAAATTTGTGATTCTTGTTTCTCATCATCACAGAGATGTTGAAATCGCATTCTCGTTTATTCCTTTGGTAAATTTTAATATCGAACCAATCCATCATTTGTAAATGTTGATATTTTACTTATCCTGTTTATCTCACTCCTAGAGGCAAGTACTATTGAAAATAGGATTTGATTGACACCAAACTTAGTTGCATTATATCTTTGCGTTGGGAATATTTTACTGATGATCTTAATGATACCTTGTCGGTTCATGTATTTTACCACAACATTTAGTCCAGAATAGCGGGTAAGGTTATTACCTGTAAATGAAGATATAACGATTAAACACATATAAATTCATAAAGCCTAAATTAAATTTCACAATGACAATAAAATTATGTAAAAAACATAATAATTAATTATTTATTTCCACAGTGGAGTTACAATATTACTAAATAGAATTCTCAGACGATAAATGATGCTTTTTATCAAAACAAAAAGCATAGAAACATTGTATAATACAGATGTGATTTGTTAATAAATCGAAGTAAAAGATTGTAATGTGCTGACCAGCAGACACATGGGACTCTAATTATTGGCACTGATTTTGTCATTAATTTAAGCTCAAAAAAAGGTTAAAATTAATTTCAAATGCTACTTTTGTAAAATTAAAATTAAAGATTATGTTTTTAGAAGGAATATTAGCAATAGCAGGACAACCGGGACTTTTCAAACTTGTCTCGAAGGGAAAAAACAACGTAATTGTAGAATCACTTACAACAGGAAAAAGAATGCCAGCATTTGCAACATCGCGCATCAGTACTCTTGAAGATGTTGCAATATATACAGAAGATGAAGACATCCCTTTGAAAGAAGTTTTTATTAGTACTTTCGAAAAGTTCGAAGGCAAGAAAGTTTTAGAAACAAAACCTTCAAATCAAGAATTAGTTTCTTTCATGGAAGAAGTATTACCTGATTTCGATAAAAGTCGAGTGTATGTTTCAGATATCAAGAAAGTAGTTAACTGGTTCAATGCTCTAATTGACTTTGGTATTATCACAGCTGACAGCATAAAAGAGACTGAAGAAGTATCTAAAGAAGAAACTGAGGATAAACAGGAAGAAGAAAAAGCAGAATAATTCTTCTTCAAAAACAAAATATTTGGAAACCATTAATTGACTTTTAGTCGGTTGATGGTTTTTGTTTTACAGGTGTAAATATCATTAAAAAACCTCCAACCTCTTTTATTCTGAATTACAGCGCTTTGATTAAATTATAAACTTTTTCACATATTAGGTGCTTTCCTAATCTTTTTTCAGGCTTTCAATCGCCAGCAGTATATTTTCGTTTGTTGCTGGTAACTTTAAATCAGGTTCCTTTGAATGATTAGTAATTGATGATATTGCATTTCTAATTGCGAACCATGCTGATAAACCTAACACAAACGGAGGTTCTCCAACAGCTTTGCTTCTGCGAATAGTATTTGGATTTGGATATCCTTGTAAAAGTTCAACTCTAAAATCCTGAGGAATATCTCTAATACCAGGGATTTTGTATGTGTCTGGCGAATGATTTAACAAATTCCCTTCATTATCATACTTCATTTCCTCGCCAGTAACCCAACCTAAACCTTGTACATAAGCACCTTCAATCTGTCCGATATCAATATTTGGAATAACTGACTCTCCAACATCATGAAGAATATCAGCACGAAGAACATTGACACCACCAGTTAATGTATCTACACTTACTTCTGTAATTCCCATACCAAAAGCATAATAATGAAAAGGTTTTCCCTTACCATTAACCCTATCAAAATTAATATCTGGCGTTTTATAAAAACCCGTTGCACTTAGACTAATCTGATTAAAATAAGCCTTTCCTATTAACTCGTCAAAATCAAAATTCAAATCCGGATAATTTTTATCGTAGATTTTATCATCATCATAAATAATATCCTTAGCAGAAGACTCTTTTTTATATATTTCCTTAATCTGTGATGCTGCAAATTCAGAAAGTCTAGATTTCAATTTCTCAATACCATTTTTAACCGCCATTCCATTTAAGTCGGTACCAGAAGATGCTGCAGTAGCCGAAGTATTAGGAACTTTTGATGTATTAGTCGCATTAACCTTTATTCTTGACTGAGAAACACCAAATTCAGCAGCGGCAATTTTTCTGATTTTTGTATATAAGCCCTGCCCCATCTCAACCCCACCATGATTAACAAGAATGGTTCCGTCATTATATATATTTACAAGTGCTCCAGCTTGATTAAGAAATGCTGTAGTAAAAGATACCCCAAACTTAACCGGTGTTAATGAAATCCCTTTTTTAATAAATTCATTTTTACTGTTAAACTTATCTATTTCCTTTTTCCTATTTAAATAGTCTGATGATTTTGTAATCTGACCCAAAAGAACAAAGAGTCTATTATTTTCGATTTTAGCACCATATGGAGCAAGATTATTTTCGTCAATACCATAAAAGTTTATTCTTCTAAGTTCCACAGCATCCACTTTTAGATACATTGCCATTTTCTCTAGGATATACTCTATACAAAATATACCTTGAGGAGCACCAAAACCACGAAAAGCAACATTAGATGGAAGATTCGTTTTCATTGCCTTACCAACAATCTTCATATTTGGAATAAAGTATGAATTTTCTGCATGCAGCATACCTCTTTCCAGAATAGCCATAGATAAATCAGTAGCATAACCACCGTTTGCAAAATGCAGAATATCTGCTGCTAAAAATTTTCCATGTTTATCAAATCCGACTTTGTATTTATACAAATATGGGTGTCGTTTGCCAGTAATCTTTTGGTCAACATCCCTAAATAACCGCACTTTAACTGGACGTCCTGTTTTAAGAGCTAGCAAAGCAGACCAAGCTGCCAAATGATTACCTGAAGTTTCTTTACCACCAAAAGCACCACCCATTCTACGACATTCAACCTCAACTTCGTGTTTACCAACTCCCAATACTTCGGCAATAATTGCTTGAGCTTCAGAAGGATGCTGAGTTGAACTATATGCCTTTATTTCCTTTCCTTCCCCCGGCACACATAAACATATTTGAGTTTCAAGATACCAGTGTTCTTGACCTCCTGATTCAAATTCTCCCTCAATTATATGATCAGAATTTTTAAATCCTTTGTCAATATCCCCAGTTTCTATTTTACGTTCGGGTTGCAAAAGAGTGTCTTTTAATATAGCATCCTGCAATGTTATTATCGGTTCCAGAATCTCATAATCTACCTTTATTAGAGACATAGCCTCATCAGTAACAGTTTGATTTTCAGCAGCAATTATAAACATCGCTTGACCAACACATTGCACAACACCTTCAGCAAGAACCGGTTCATCATGCACTACCGGCCCCATCTGATTATGCCCAGGTATATCTTTATATGACAACACAGCATGCACTCCACTTACATTTTTTGCAGCTTCTAAATCAAAAGATTTAATCTTTGCATAAGCATGTGGACTGGTATAAATATATCCATTAAGCAGTTGATCAGACATTTGCATATCATCAATATAAACAGCTTCACCTGTTACATGATATTTCCCTGATTCGTGTTGTATGTTTTTCATATTTTTAATTCTAAGTTCGGAGTGGCTATAGTGAACTAAAGTTCGGAGTTTGAAATAAACTGAACTGAAGTTCGAAGTTACTCCATTATTTCAATTATTCTTTTTTAAATTTTTAGCAAATTTTTTATTATCCATATTAAAAAACTAAGTTTATTATTACTCTAATCACCCCCAACTCTAGTCACTCTAATTCACTCTAGTCACTTTCCCAGTTTCGCTCCAAAATTTCAATAATAAGTTAGCTGCCATAATATTCCGAACTTTTTCTCCAGAACGAGCATCAGAAATTGGTTTATAATCATTTGCCAGTTCTTTCATGGCAATTTCAACATTTATTCTGCTCCATTCCTTGCCTAAAATTGCTTTCTCAGTATTAACTGCTCTTTTAGTCCAGGCTGCCATTCCACCATAGAAAATTGCAATGTCCTTCACTTTACCACTTTCCAGCTTTAACGAATAACAAGCACTTACTGTTGATATATCAAGATCTTTACGTTTACTAATTTTATATGATTTAATTATCCTATCTTCTTCAGGTATCGACACATAAATCTCAGTAATTAGCTCATCTGCTTTACATTCTGTTTGTCTATAACCTGTTATAAATTCACGTAATTTAACAGTTCTTCTTGCTTGAGTATTTTCAAGAACAAGCTCTGCATCATAAGCCATCAATACAGGAATAGAATCTCCAATTGGAGAGGCTGACCCTAAATTTCCACCCAATGCAGCACGATTTCTAATCTGACGTGAACCAAAAACGCTCAACATATCATAAAGTGCAGTAAGCTTAACTTTACTTTTTAACCTAACATCTTCGAGACTATAATTGCTGCCAAATACAATACTAGCTTTGCCATCCTGGACGAACTTGAGTTCTGAGACCTGAGACAAATCAATAATTTCCTTAATTAATTCGTTCTTTTTTGTCACTCTTAATGCGACATCAGTTGCTCCAATAACTAAAACAGCATTCGGATAATCTTTACGCAATCGAAGTGCTTCTAATTTTGTAAATGGAATAAAATATTTCTGATTCTTTGTTATAATATTAATTGTTGAATCTTTTTTTATTGACTTCAGTAATTTCCCAATTTGATTTTCATTTTTACTGATTACGTCTTCTGTCTTATTACTACAAACGCTTTCTGCTGCTTCTATAATTGGTCGATAACCTGTGCAACGACATAGATTTCCTGAAAGGGCATCGGTTATTTCTGTTCTATCCGGACAATTATCCTGTTTATATAAAGCGTATATAGACATTACAAATCCAGGTGTGCAAAATCCACATTGAGATCCATCAAATTCATACATTGCTTTTTGAACTGGATGCAGATTATCTGAATTACCCAAATTCTCGGCTGTAATAATATATTTTCCATGCACAGAAGGCAAAAATATCAAACAAGAATCATATGCCCTGTATTGAAATTTCCCATCAACAAATTCACCAATCACAACAGTACATGCGCCACAATCCCCTTCACCACAACCTTCTTTTACACTTTTATGTAAAGGCAATGACCTAAGATAGTGCAATAATGTAGTTGTTGGATTGTATTCAGAATTATCAAAATCGATGCTTATTATTTCTCCATCAAGTACAAATGATATTTTATTATTTGGATTCATATTATCCATATTAGTTATTATTTTTTACATCAATTAATTTTGCCAAAATACTTACTGCAATTTCTTCTGGAGTTTCACAATTTATTGGCACACCAATTGGCATATCTAATTTATCAATCTTATCTACAGGTAATATATTTTTCTCAATTAATCCATTTCGTGCCTGTTTAACTTTTGTTTTACTCCCAATCATTCCAATATATAAATGGGTTTTATTGCAAACTTTACTCAACACATCAAAATCATATTTATGCTCATGAGTCATGATAACAACAAAAGTCTTTTCATTAAAGACTGCTCTGTTAATGAAATCAGTATAATCACCATTGAATTTATTTACATTAAGATTTTGAGCAGATTCAAAAACTCCTTGTCTTTCATCAATTAAAGTAATTTCGAACCCAACATCTTTAGCGATGTTACTTAATGCCTTACCAACATGTCCGGCACCAAAAATATAAAGACTTGGTTTAATTGTCAATGCTTCTATATAAACTTGCATTGCTCCTCCACATTCCATACTAAGATCATCCTTTAGATTATATTTATAAAGTTCTGCAATACCTGTTTTAATAACATCAAGAGCCTTTTTCATGCTTTCATGCTCAACACTTCCTCCCCCTATTGTTCCAATAATAGTTTTATCAGGTAAAACCAACATTCTGGAACCTGATTTACGCGGTGAAGATCCGTCTGTTTCAACTACTGTACACATTGCTGCAGATTTATTGAGCTTGATTAACTCAGCTGCTTCGATTAAAATATCTTTCATGTATTTGTTCTTTATAAGAACAAAATTAACAAAAAACCTGAGAATGCATTTTTGAATTATAAAGATTTTATACAAGTGCTAATTTTCAATATGGCCATCACAAATACATCTGAATCCAAGCCAAGCTTCAGCACTTTTATAATCTAATGAATTTCCGACATAACAAGAGTCATTTATTCATACTATTCTGGGGAGATGGAATGGATTCACCGAGAATAAATTTGAAATAATAAGTGTGATTACAAAAATTAGTAAAAATAGCCGTTTCAGAACAAGGTATTTAGTTTCGTTACATCAAACAGAGAAACTGACAATATATTACTTCAAATTTTCGTAATTTCATTTATAAAAACCCTATTGCTTGAAATGATTTTTACAATATACAGTCCTTCTGGCAGATTAGAAACATCAACGATATTCGAATTAGGATTGGAGCGATGAAATTGACACTGCAAAAGTTGCTTTTCTGAATAAAAATAATTCCATTTTTTGATGACTTCTTCAAGAAATAAAAAAATGTTTTGCGAATTCTGCTAATAAAACAACGTATTCAAAGATAATCCTTTCACTTTCAAGTTTGCATTAAAAACAACCAATAAGATATCGTACTTTTGTTCAATCAGAAAATACAAATGAAACACATAAACGTCATCTTAATTTTAACCGAATTTTCCATCAACACGTAAGCACAATTTTAGGAAGATTAGCACAAAAGGTAAAGAGAAATAATTCTAATGGTATTTTAATAAACAAACAATTAAATAACAAAATTATGAAAAAAATAATCTTAACATCATTCATTTTAATTGCTATTACCATGGCATTCAGCTCATGTCGAAAAGATGATGATACTATAACTCCTGATCAAGACGTTCTAACAGGAAATTTTGAAGTTTATATGGATGGAAGTCTGTTTTCTGAAGGAACAAATGTAGAGGTTGGTCGAATACAAGATGATCAAGGAGTCTATGTAAATACTGTTACTATTGGTGATTCTGATATCGGTATAACAGTTAGCGGATTTCCAGAAACAATTGGTGATGTGGCTACAATGGAAGCAAATAGCGACCCTGGAATTTCTATTATGTTTGGAGAAGATTATTATGGAACTATCTCAGGTACTTTTACACGAACATCAGCAAGCAGAATAACATTTGATGGAACATGCACTAAATTACTAGAAACACAGGAATATACAATAACTGGTTTTGTGGAATCTGAAGCATGGGAAATAATAAATTAATAAAAAATTATTAAAATTATAAAAAAATGAAGAATACGTTATTAGCTATATTATTATTTACAGCATCTTTCAGTTTTGCTCAAGAATTTCAACAAGTTCCCGACTCACTGGGCATAGATTCTCTACAAATACAGGTTATTAAATTAATAGATTTCTATGAATCTTATGATGACAATAGTCCCGAATCTGTAAAAAAAGCAAAATACGATGATGCTATAAACGAAATCTCCAATGGAACTGCTTCTGAGCAAGATAAAGAAGATGCCTATCTACTAATAGATGCGTATATAAAAGGAGACAAAGCTATTGAAGATAATAATAATTCACAAGGAGAAGAAGAAAGCTTTGAGGATATTATAAATAATACAGAAGAAGTTAAAAATGCTGAAGCACATGTAGAACAGCAAATATCAGATTTTATGCAAATGCCTTATAGTGAATACGAAGGCTATATTGAAGCATTAAACCCTATGCTTACTAAGCGAGAAATAAAAGAATCTTATAACGAAATACACAAGGACGATGGACATGCAGTTGCTATTACGACAGCAGATGACATCTTAACAGAAGATCAAATAAAAGTAAACGCATTTTTACAATTAGAAAGTGCCACAACTTATAAAGAATTCAAAGAAGCCTTTCTAATATTAGATCCTGATTTAACAGAAGAAGAAATGCGAATGGCTTGGGAAAATAAATAATACCAAAATACTCCAAAGAATCTGATATTATATTACCAGTTCCAACATTGTATAATTCATCTGATGAAATAATGGTATATCCAAATCCAGCCAATAATATCGTTTATTTTGGCCTTAAAGAAAATTACTATAGTAAATTTATAATTTATCCGGTCAAAAAATCACAAGACTAGAATCTAATGGAAAAAATTAACATTTAACACTAAAGATATAACATCTGGGATGTACTTCTATTCAATTACCGGTAAGTCAGGAAAGCTTGCTTCAGGTAAACTTTTAATTGAAAAATAGAATATTTATTCGTTTTAATTAAGAGAGCATCGAATTGGTGCTCTCTTTTTTGTATCAATCAGATGTAATCTTTTTAAAATTACCAATCTTGCAAAAAAGAAATCTAATTGCCTATATTAGAAGTAGTATAAACTAGAATAACCTCTATATCTCCGATTATTTTAGTTATCTTTGATTATGGTGCGATTGCTAAACAATATCATTAAATTCCTTACTCCACCTAAAAATTGGAAAGCACCTGTAATAATATTACTTGGTGTCATAACGGGTTTAGGTTCATATAGCTTCTATGTCTCTAGAGCATGGTCTTATATGTCCGACGAACCTGAGACTTGTGTAAACTGCCATATTATGTCTACAGAATATACAACTTGGCGTCATTCATCACACAGAGAAAATGCAACATGTAACGACTGTCATGTCCCACACGATAATGTAATCAGAAAATATTATTTTAAAGCAACTGACGGTCTAAGACATTCCGCAATATTTACAATTAGAGGATATGAGCAAAGTATTACAATAAGAGATCCAGGTAGTACAGTTGTAATGGAGAATTGTATACGTTGTCATGGCAATCTAACAGAAATGGTTGGAGCAAATGTCACATTTGAGGAAACGAAAGAAGGTAATGGCAAAAAATGTTGGGATTGTCACAGAGATGTTCCTCATGGTCGGGTAAAAAGCCTTTCTTCTACTCCTTATGCGATTGTCCCTGTTCCAAATTCACCAGAACCTGATTGGTTAAAAAAACTTAAAGATTAAATATAGATATATGAAAAAGAGTTTAAGCAATTTAGTGAACAGAAAACCTTGGATTGGATGGCTATTATTTGTTGTAACAACTATCGTAGTATTCTTTCTAGGAATCTTTGCAGCTTCAATAATTCAGAGACGAGCAGAAGCTACACTAACCAATATTCCTTTATATGAATTAGATAAATTTGAACCTAGGAATGAGCTTTGGGGTAAATCCTACCCTCGTGAATATGCTAGTTATCTAGAAATGAAAGATACAACTTTTACTTCGAAATATAATGGTAATGCTATGAGAGATGCTCTCGAAGAAGATCCGCGATTAGTAATTTTATTTGCAGGTTATTCATTTTCAAAAGATTACAATCAACCTAGGGGACATATTTATGCAATAAATGATGTTAGACATACTCTTAGAACCGGGAATCCAACTGAAAGCATTCCAGATGTTATGCCATCTAGCTGTTGGACATGCAAAAGCCCTGACGTTCCGAGAGTTATTAACGAAATAGGACCTGAGAAATTCTTCAAAATGCCTTGGTCTCATAACCTATCTGAAATAGTAAATCCAATTGGTTGTGCTAACTGTCATAATCCTGATGATCAAAGTTTACGAATTGTTCAAGTTCCTCTCGTCGAAGCATATAAAAGACAAGGAGAAGATGTAAACACATCTACAATAAATGAAAAGAGAACTCTTGCATGCGCACAATGCCATGTTGAATATTATTTTAAAGGTGATGGAAAATTTGTAACATTACCTTGGGATAATGGCAAATCGGTTGAAGAAATGGAAGTGTATTATGACAATATTGAATTTTATGATTGGATACACCCACTTAGTAAAACTCCAATGATCAAAGCACAACATCCTGATTACGAAATATTCACAACTAGCATTCATTTTGAAAGAGGAGTATCATGCGCAGATTGCCACATGCCTTATGTAACAGAGGGCAGCCAAAAGATTACCGACCATAAAATACAAAGTCCCCTAAACAATGTTGCAAACTCATGTATGGTGTGCCATAGAGAATCTGAAGAGGAATTAACTAAAAATGTGACAGACAGGCAGGATAAAGTCTTTGAACAAAAGATATTATTAGAAGATTTACTTGTTAAAGCTCATATAGAAACCGCATTTGCAATTGAAAATGGCGCTACAGATGAACAATTAATTCCAATCCACAAATATATCCGACAAGCACAATGGAGATGGGATTATGTTGCGGCAAGCCACGGTGGATCTTTTCACTCTTTAGTTGAATGTTTAAGAATAATCACAGCTGGACTTGAGAAAGCTTCGTACG
>CAZUQY010000082.1:0-10663 GCA_964622935.1 uncultured Bacteroidales bacterium
TGAAGATTTTCAAACAAAGGCATGCAAATTGTAAAAATGTGAGTTAAATTATATCTTTGTACAAAAGGAATTTTATGAAACAATTATTTTTATTTAGCCTAATAAGCTTACTTGCTAGTGTTGTCGTTTTTGCACAATCACGATATGGTTGTCAAAATGTGGAACTTACAGGAGAATATCTTTTAATTACAGATTCTGATGGCACAACTCCTCGTGATGACGCTACCATAACCTTAATACTTACAGGCAATACTGCTCAAATTCATGCTGTAATGACAGATGTTGATATCACATCTGATGGCAGTTTTAGTGCTTGCCAAAATTTAATTACAATTTCTTTTGTAGATTTCGATTTTGCTGCAGATAATGATTCATTCAAACTAGTAGATAATATGCTTACTCTTCCTTTTATTGTTTTAGGTGGTGTTGAATATGGAACTTCTACTTGGAAAAGAATTTCTGGTGGAGAAAATTCAGAAGACGAAACAAATAATGATCCTAACCTTGGTCCTGACCCTGACAATGGTGGGGAAAATGGAAATAACGGATCCAACGAAAATGGAAACGGTTCAAACAATGGCAACACAGAAAACAATAGTGGAACGCTTGACCCAGACGACCCAAATAATCCTTCGCCTTATGCTGATTTTAATTTAGATGATATCGAAGATGAATACAAAGATTATGTTGGTCAGTATGTTGGGATTGGTTTTGGGTATGAAGTAAGATTCAAGCACACAGCTGGAGCATTTGCTTCTCAATTTACTGGTGTAGAAGAAAACGATTTACCTTTTGAAGGCGATAAAGTAATTATGACATTATTGGTAGAACATGGTGTTATGTTTGACATTTACGTTGATAAAGATGGTCAGATTACAGGTACTGGTGAAATAACTTATAATGTAATTCCTAATCTTTGTGGTGTAGCCATGTTAACAGAACAAGTAAATTCTGCTGTTAATTTAATGGGAGAGCTAACTTTCTTTTATGATTTAGGAAAAAATATTGGGCAAGCATCTGTTAAATCATTTACTGGTACATTTCTAGGTATGTCGGGCGATTTAGGAAAATATGCTAAAATTGCTGCAACAAGTGGAAAGTCAATCAATACCGAAATCCTAGGGACAGTAATTCCCAACAAGATAAAAGGTCTTAATGTTGAGGGAAAGCAACAAGAAGCATTATGCCAATGTGCAGCAGGAAACCCAACAGTTACTGGAGGCAGTTCAGTTGGACCAGCAACAATTAAAGAAATGATTCTAACCACTGGCGTTGATATTGCAAAAGGTATATTTATGGATATGTCAACAATGTCTCCTCCTGTTGGAATGTTACTTTCAATTCCTGGAGTTACGCAAATTCAATATTACTACAAAGGACTACAAAACGGACCTGAAACAAGAACATTCGATATCACTGGTTATCTTATGGATGGACAAATGTATTTAGATATGGATGGAGCTGTTCGTGGAGGACCTGAAGATCTAACTATCGAATATATGGTAAACTACCAAAAGGAAACTCCAACTTTCCCAATATGGTCTCCTTTCCTACAAGAACCTGCTAGTATTCATCCAGCTGGAGAAGATTTTACAATCTACGAAAGAGTTGAAAAGAAAAAAACTGTAAAATATGAGAACGCCGCTACAGGCAAACAAGAAGAGTTTACTTTTCCATACTACGAAACAGAAGAGAAAACTACAAGAATGCCAGTAACATTTGGAACTTTCCACGAAGCCGGACAACATAGAAATGGTGTTTCTGTATGGCATGAATATGAGTACTATTGGGATGTTTATAAGACGAAACCTGCTGGAGAAGAATAAGTCTTATGACAAAAACAAATTGGCATAAAGCAGAAAATTATCACACACAAGATATTCTACTGCAAGATAATGAGGTAATATATAAAGATTATTGGGATCCCGGAAAGAATCCAAATGTAACTCGTATCAAATTTGAAGAATTCCGGAAAGGAAAATTCAACAAAGAAATTCTTATGGCATTTGATAGAGTAAATCTAAAGGAAATTAAAGACAGTATTCAAGAAATATTACAGAATCAAGAAAAATAGAATTTACAAACTTCTTGAATTTGCCTTAAAACGTCGATAGAAAACTAGTATTCGTTTATTTTATTTTTATCCTCACTATTAATAACATATTTTTGCATTGAAATTTAAACTAAACATTATGAAGAAGTCAGTTCTCTTAATTGCAACAATTTTCTGCAGCATTTATTTATTTTCGCAAACATATCCTATTGTAGAAACTGGGCAAACAACTTTTTACAACGAGACTATTGAGATCTCTACTCCAACAGAATCAGATTTATTTTATGGTCAGGATGCAAGTTATACAGGGAATACGCCAAGTTACACCGACAACGGTGATGGGACAATAACAGATAATATTACTGATTTAATATGGGCGCAAACATGTGACTTAAATGGTGATGGGACAATTGATGTGGATGATAAATTATCATATACAGATGCTTTGGCTGCTGCAGACACTTTT
Source organism: uncultured Bacteroidales bacterium (assembly GCA_964622935.1). Taxonomy (GTDB): domain Bacteria; phylum Bacteroidota; class Bacteroidia; order Bacteroidales; family ML635J-15; genus Bact-19. Next base: position 2,520 of record CAZUQY010000082.1, read on the forward strand.
AGTCTAGCAGGATACGACGATTGGAGATTACCTTCTATAAAAGAGCAATATTCTCTAATAGACTTTACCGGGATTGACCCAAGTGGATATGAAGGAAGTGTTGATGGATTGATTCCATTTGTTGATACAGATTATTTTGGTTTTGGTTATGGTGACGAAGATGCAGACGAAAGAATTATTGATGCACAAATGGCAACAAAGACTCTTTACGTAAGTACTACAATGGAAGGTGATGAAACTATGTTCGGAGTCAATTTCGCAGATGGACGAATCAAAGGTTACGGTACTGGCCCTATGCCTGGACAAACTGAAGACAAACTATTCTATGTATATTTTGTTCGTGGAAACACTCAATATGGAATAAACGATTTCGAAGATAATGGCGATGGGACAATTACAGATAATGCTACAGGTTTATTGTGGACTAAAGACGATAATGGCGAAGGTCTGATATGGAAAGAAGCCCTTGAATATGCTGAAAGCGCAACAACATCTGGATACTCAAACTGGAGATTACCAAATGCAAAAGAGCTTCAAAGTATAATTGATTATACTAGATCCCCCGCAACAACATCATCAGCAGCAATTAATCCTATTTTTAACTGCTCAACAATTTTAGATGAAGGGGACGAAACAAACTATCCATTCTTCTGGTCAAGTACAACACATGCTAATTGGACAATTGACAATTATGGTAGCGCTGCTGCATATTTGTGCTTTGGCGAAGCTTTGGGATTTATGGAATCGCCTCCAGGCTCTGGCGTTTATACATTAATGGACGTCCATGGTGCCGGCTCACAACGCAGCGACCCTAAAATCGGAGATCCTGAAGATTTTCCATACGGCAACGGACCACAAGGTGATGTTATCAGAATTTACAACTATGTCAGACTTGTTAGAGACGTAGATGCAAGTTCAGAAACATATAATTCACCAATAAATAAATTCAATGTTTTTCCAAATCCAGCACAAAACAATATTTCAATTTATCAAACGAATGAAAAAAATGATTTTAGTGTGAAAATATTTGATCAATTAGGAAAACACATTATCACTTATAATAGCCTCTCTAACGGGAACGCTATTGATATTAGTTCCTTAAAGTCTGGTTTATATATTCTTCAATGCGAATCCAATCAGACTTCTGGATACATTAAACTTATTAAAGAATAAAGCTTTTTCATAACAAAAAAGATATTAAGCCGGGTGATCTAATATAGGTCATCCGGTTTTTGTTTAATGCTAAATCTGTATTATTATCAAAATTAATTAACTTGCAAAAAACTTTAAATTGAGGTATCTGAGAAACATAAAATATCTAAGTTTTGCAAAAATCACAAACCTTGTAAAACTACAATATTTTTATGCTAAGCTGAAGAAAATAAAAAATGTCGCGCGAGTTTCTCGCATGACTCCATTAACTCCTTTACCTCCACCATCTTTCATATCATTTGAACCAACTAACTATTGTAATCTAAAATGCCCGGCATGCCCATCAGGTTCAGGAGAACTCACAAGGCCAAAAGGTTTTGCTGACTTAGATTTCTTCAAGAGCATTATTGACAACAACAAAAAGCACTTGATCAACCTAGTATTACATTTTCAAGGCGAACCAACATTACATAAACACCTACCTGAAATGATTGCTTATACACGCAAAAATAATGTGCGTACTGAATTCTCTACAAATGGAAATTTATTAGCTAATAAAGTACAAGCAATTGTAGATGCAAAACCTGATAAAATCATAATTTCACTAGATGGAATTAGTCAGGAAACATATAATAAATACAGAGTTAATGGTGATATTAAGAAAGTTTATGAGTCACTAGAATCATTATCGAAAATACAAAAGAAACACAGACCAATCATCGAATTACAGTTTCTTGTCTTTAACCATAACGAGCATGAAATTCCAAAATTAAAAGAGATTAAACACAAGTATAAGATAGATAGATTAGTTTTAAAAACTGCTCAGGTTTACGGTAAAGAACAAACAAGCCTAATTCCTAAAAATAAAAAATACTCTCGTTATATTATAGACAAAGAGGGAAATCCTGTTCTTAAATCTGATTTACCAAACTCATGCAGAAGAATAATATTTGGATCAGTTATTACATGGGACGGTGATTTAGTGCCTTGCTGTTTTGATAAGAATGCTCAATTCAAATCAGGAAATACAAAGGACAAAAGCTTAAATAAAATTCGCAACTCCAAAAAGCATATTCAATTTATTAATTCAGTATTTTCGCATCGTGAAGAAATTGAAATTTGTAGAAATTGCACAGAAGGATTGGAAGCTTAGGGCAAAGGACTGTTAGCTATTAGCTGTTAAATATTAATTTTTATTTATTGTAATTTGAGTTTTGGTTTTGGTTATTTGTATTTTGATTATTGTTTATTGTATCTTGTTTATTATTTATTGATTATTATAAATTGAAAATTTATCTAGGCATAGGAGGAAATTTAGGTAACAGACTGAAAAACATCAGGACTGCAATTGATCTCATTTCAGAGAGTATTGCAGAACCAGAAAAAGCATCGTCTGTATATTTGTCAGAACCATGGGGGTTTGATCATTCAAAGTACTTTACAAATGCAGTTGTCAAAATAGACACAAACAAACAACCCGAAGAAATTCTAAAAATCATTCTTGATATCGAAACTCAAATGAAAAGAACCAGAAACTCTTCAGGCTATCAGGGAAGAACTATGGATATTGATATTTTATATTTTGGTGATTTGCAGGTCCAAACAAACAAAATACAAATACCTCATCCGCGAATTACTGAAAGATTATTTGTATTATTACCACTTGCTGAAATTGAAAGAAATCTTTCAGACCCTGTCACTGGTAAAAATATTATGATGATGTTATCAGAGTGTAAAGACATAAGTAAAATCAGAAAATTACAATATGGAACATGAAAGATTCATGAAAATGGCAATTATGGAAGCTCAGAAAGCTGCTGATGCAGGCGAGATTCCGGTTGGTGCCATAATTATATGCAATAACAAGCTCATTGCTCGTGCACATAATCAGACAGAATTATTAAATGATGTAACTGCTCATGCCGAAATTCTAGCAATTACAGCTGCTGCTAACAACCTTGGTGCAAAATACCTCATCGACTGCACTTTATATGTAACACTTGAACCATGCGTTATGTGTGCCGGTGCTTTAGGATGGTCGCAAATTTCAACAATAGTTTATGGAGCCAGTGATTCGAAAAAAGGGTTTTCTGACATCCAAAAAAATATACTTCATCCTAAGACAAATGTTATTAAAGGTGTTTTGGAAAATGAATGCTCAGATCTTCTTATTGAATTCTTTCAAAAGAAAAGATAAAAAAAACATTTAACTGGGATTTTAGTTGACAATTAACGAAAACAAACGTTAACTCTTTTCAAAATACAACACTGATAAAGTAAACACTACTCATCATACAACATTATTTTTTCAATTTTGGTATCCTGAATTTTCAGAATTTTGAATCTAAACTTTCGCGGACCATCTGTAATAATTATAACTTCACTCTGTTTTGGGAAACTACCATAATGAAATAAAATATACCCGGCCATTGTTTCATAATCATCCGACTCAGTAAGGTCAAAACCAAACTCTTCATTAAAGGCATCCAATTCCTGACGCCCAGTCATGACATAGTTTCCCTCAGGACTCATATGCACGTTCATTTCAGGCACATCATGTTCATCTTCGAACTCGCCAAAAATTTCTTCCATTATGTCCTCTACTGTAACCATACCTGATGTACTTCCAAATTCATCAACAACAACTGCCAAACTCTTTTTGTTTTTTATAAGTTGTTCAAACAGTTTTTTAGCTGACATGGTTTCAGGCACAATCATTATTTGTCTGATAACATTACGAAGCTTTTGAGGATTTTTAAAGATATCTTTTACATTCACATACCCACTTATTTCGTCAACATTATCTTTATAAATTAGAATATTGGAATGACCAGACTCAATAAATTTTTCCTTTACTGCATTAATATCAGTATTTATTGACAAGGCTTGAATTTCGTTTCTCGGAACAATACACTCACGCAATTTTATTGATGAAAAATCCATAGCATTCTGAAAAATCCTCAATTCTTGCGCTTGCTTACTTTGGGTACTATCAAATTGGCTTTTATCTATAATTTCATCAATATCTATTTTCCCAAATGCTTTTTCTTTTTGACTCTCGTCAATATCGATATTAGTAAAAAATTTAATTATTAAACCTGAAAGCCAAATTGTAAAAGCAACGACCGGATAAAACAAGTAATAAAAGAAAATCAAAGGAAAAGAAAATGTACTAAGAGCAGCATTACTAATTACTCTGAATAGAGTTTTTGGTATGAACTCGGCAAAAAATAGGATAAAAAGAGTTGAAATTAAGGTCTGTATAAGCAAAACATAAAGCTCTCCATGCACGAGGCTCTCAATTGGAGCTTCCAACACTTTTGCCATAAATATACCATAAATAACAAGTACAACATTATTTCCTACGAGCATTGCAGAAATAAAATGTGCCTGATTATTATTAAAAACCGTGAGTATTTTAGAACTGTATCCCGACTCTTTTGAAGCTAACTCTAGCCTCAATTTATTTGACGAAACAAACGCTATTTCCATACCTGAAAAAAACGCTGAAAAAACCATTGCAACAACAATTATTATCCAATCCATTAGTTATTTCGATTATGTCGTTTTTCGCTATTCTTTCTTTGCATGCGTCTAACACCAAACATTCCGAGACTTACAAGAGCAAGCCCATAAATTAGCCATGCTTTATCAATCCCTATCTTTATCTGATAATAAATTCCCATGCCAATACAAAATACAGCCATGAGCACCCATGCATATTCAATTATTACAATAAAATTCTTTTTATTCATCTTTTACGTTTATTGTACCTGTTGGTTTCAATATTGTCCATTTCGAGAAATCTTGATTTGATTCGAACCCTTCTCCAAAGAGTATCTCTTCGGCAGTTGTAATCCTAACAAATTTATCAGAATAAATCATTTCTTTTTTCATATCCCAATATAAAAGCTCTGTATTAATTTTTTCTTCTTTTGCAGTATTGTTTACTTCAACGTCCGATTTTGCTTCCCAAATTTCCTCTTTAATCAAATATCTTGCATAATCGCACTTAAGAGTCCCTGTAACCTGCATCATAGAATTATAAAACTCAACATTAATCCCCTCAGGATATTCATCATATTTCAAATCACCATGTTCATAGCGTAATAGTTCAGGAGCATAAATCTTCACTTTTACTATTCCTGAATCGCTAAAGCTAGTTTCTAGATCGGTAACAGCAAATGAAGGCATATTACTCGAAACTGTAAGTTTATTAACTTCTTCTATGTCGTTTTTACAACAAAAGAATATCGTGCTGATCAAAAAAACCAACACGATATTTATAAGATTATTTATTTTATACTTTTCTTGTGACACTATTCAATACATCTGATAGTAGTAGTCTCATTAATCCAACAACCGATTGTTACAGACTGACCTTCGCTAAGGTTTAACCAAAACACTTCTTCTAAAGTCGGAAATCTTGAAGAATATCTACCAATCATCTCGTTTGCTTCAGTAGCAAGTTCCGAGTCAACACTTTTAGCTTTAACAAATTGGTCAACTATTAACCAGTTTACACTTTTCTTTTCAAATGCTGACTCACCACAACCACTAGCGGCATAAACTCTTCCAATTAACATATAAGCTTTACCATGTTTTGGATTAGAAGCGATTGCATTACGAGCAGCAGTTCTTGCAGCAGGATAATTTTTTATTGTATTATAATAAAGCAATCCCAGTTCATAGTACATATCGGCTTTCTTCAAAGCATCCTCTTCAAGACCAATTGCTTCTTTATAATATTTTTCAGCATTCACACCGTCATCTCTTTTAAAATATCCCTGAGCAATTGAGTGTGCTGATGATGAGTTTTGCTCAACATTATAAACAGCCACAGCTGCATTCATGTAAAGATCTGACAATTTGCATTCATCTCCAATTCCTCTATCAAGAAGGCCAACTATTTTCTTAGCTAAATCAAAATCCTCAGGATTTGCTTCAAATTTAGGACCGAAGAGGTTTATTATCGCAATACAATCTGCAGCCCCAGAATTTACAAACAATTGTTCTATTTCAGCAGCAGCAGCATTTATTTTTAAAAGTTTAGCTTCCTTGGTTTCATTTGCAATCTGATAATTTATTGCATCTGAAACATTTGAATAAATTTCAACTATTTTTTCTTTAGTTAAATCTTCGCTACCAAATAAAACTACAGAAGTATTCATATAATATTTTAATGCATAATACGCAGTGGCATTTCCAGAAAGCTCAAACGATCTAGCAAAAACATCATAAGCCTCTTGAACCTGGCCAGAACGATATTTGAGCATTGACAAACCTTTACGTCCCAGTACCATTCCTTCCTGTCCAAAGTGCTGTATTCTGTTATCATAAACAATCATAAGAGTATCTATATATGTTTGTTTTTCAGTTTCATCTGCTGCATTATTAATAAAATGCTCTATTATAGTAGTACCATGAATATAAATATTCTTTGTTGCTTCCGGACAATTCAAGAAACACCATCTCCATGAAGACATAGCGTCTTTATAATTACCCTGATTAAAAAATTCGGTGTAAGTTGATAGTTTAATTCCGCATGTTTCAGGGTCATCGCTGTACTTACTCACATCTTGAGCTGCAACTAAACCACTCATTATAAGCCCTATCATTAAAACTGGCAAAAAAACTTTATATTTCATAACTATTTCATTTATATTAACTAATCAATTTTACTTTTCACAAACCACCTTTCAGCAAGGTTGAAACTAATCCCAAAAATTGCATAATTTTCTTTTATTAGATTATTTTCCAATGTCCCCCTTTGTCCGAGTTCCAAAGATAAATTAAAAGATGTCTTAGAACGTTTCATCGGTAAGCCTAAACCAAAACTTATGCCAAAGTCATTAATTGCAGTTTCTCCAGTAGATAATTGGAAATAGTTTTGATTAAAATGCACTCCTGTTCTATAGGCAACTCCTTGCCAATAATTGAATATACTTCCTCTCGCCCCTCCTGGAATATACTCTGTACCGAGAGAAAAGAATTGTCCGTTACTCAAATTATCTACACTTCCAAAAAACTGAGCGTTGGCCCAATCTTGCATAGTGTAATCAAACCCAATAAAAAATTTATCGCTATGCTGATAACCAAATCCAAATCCAAGACTTTGTGGCAAACTAATAATTCCAGATTCTTCATCTGCCTGATAAACTGTGTCAACAACAGCTGTGCTTGTTGTAAGAGTATGATAAACGATACTTGATCTTTTTGCATCAAGTGCTGAATTTTTGCCATAGACAAACCCCAAAGACATTTTATTTTTGTCGTTTAGATTGAATGTATATTTCAAACCTGCATCAAAAGTAAAATCATTTACTTGGATAATATTTTGTTCAAATACATTTACATAATCACCAGAATCATCATTAAAAACAATACCACTTGATTGGTAAATTTTGCCAAACAAAAAGGATGCAGTAAAACCGATATAAAAATTATTAAACGGGTTAAAAGCATTTGTTAAAAACACCTTATTAACCCCACCATCTCCAGCAAAAAGATAATTCTTATCAACTCCTAACAGAGAATCGTTAGCGCTGATTGAATATCCAACATCGCTAAAAGGCAAAACTCCAGCGGCAGCTTTCCACCATTTTGTGACAGCAAAACCAAAATTAATATGCGAAAGATGGAAATCAGATTTCACCTGACTGTATGCCGGTTCTTCAATGCTATATAGTCTAGCTCCACCATTCAACCCAAAATCAAAAATAAATATCAGAGAATCGATTTCCCCAATTGATGCAGGATTTAAATAATTAATGCTATTAGCATATGGCGTTGTATAAGACAAGCCTCCCATAGCATTACTTCTCACCATTGTCGAACGAGTAATATCCCCTATACCATATCGAGTATACGGAGAACCTACTCTACCCTGTGAAAAAGCTGATAATGCAAGACTTATCAGAATTACTGGAACTAATATTTTTTTATACATTAATTTCTAAAATTTTATTTAATCCAAATGCTGTAAGATTTGG
>CAZUQY010000083.1:0-10622 GCA_964622935.1 uncultured Bacteroidales bacterium
ACAAGTTGAAGTTGTAAAAGGTGCGAGTTCTGCATTGTTTGGATCATCTGCTTTAGGAGGTGTTATAAATGTTAGATCTGCATATCCAACAGATAAACCTGTAACAAAAATATCTTATTTTGTAGGTACTTATGGTTCACCTATGGAAGAAGGATATAAGTGGTGGGCAAAAGAATTCTATAGTGGAGGCAATAGTAAGTTTGGTGTTCCATTACGTGAACAGGTGTTTTATTTTGTGCGCAATCCTATGTATGGTGGTTTGAGTTTTTCTCATAGTCAGAAATTTGATAATCTTGATCTTTCAATGGGAGGAAATCATTTTATTGATGAAGGATTTAGGGAAGAGGAGTATGAAAAAAGAAGCCGTTTTAATGCAAATATAAGATATAGAAGTAAAAAAGTTAATGGTCTTGCAGTTGGGGTTAATTCTAATTTTATGGCTATTGACATGTGTGACTTTTTTATGTGGGCAAGTGATACAACTCCATACCTAACTAGTAAAACTCTTGGAGCTAATGTACCTACTCAGGGTTACAGAATGAATATTGATCCTTTTATTTATTATTATAAACCTAATGGTTCAAGATATAGTTTAAGAACTCGTTATTTCAGAACAGAAAATGTAATGCCAACTGATACAGCTAAAAATAGTACTGCTCATAGTTACTATGTTGAGTATCAGTATCAAACTATGATTGCGGAGAAATGGAACTTTACAGGAGGTGCTGTATATGCTCCTAGTACTGTAGAATCGAATTTGTTTAGCGATCATTATAGTACAAATTTGTCTGGATATGCTCAGTTAGATGTTAGATTTGGGAGATTAAAAGCAAATATTGGAATGCGTGGTGAGTATTTTTTGCTTGATTCTACTCAAACAGAGTCGGCTTTTGATATTAAATTAGGAAACAATACAATTGAAATGCCAGTAAGACCGGTATTTAGGGCTGGAGTAAATTATCAGGCTGCAGAGCAGACATTTATAAGAGCATCTTTTGGTCAGGGATATAGATTTCCATCTATTGCAGAAAAATATACTGCGACTTCTTTAGGGATGGTAAATGTTTTTCCGAATCCAAGATTGCGTTCTGAAAGTGGTTGGAGTGCAGAAATTGGCGTAAAACAAGCGTATAAATTGGGTAAATGGAGAGGTTTTGCTGATTTAGCAATATATAATCAGGATATAAATGATATGATGGAATTTAGTTTTGGAGTATTTAATCCTATAACATATATGAATTATCAAAATGGAGATACAGTAGCTCCAGTAATAGGGTTTCAATCGCAAAATTATGGTGACGTAAGAATCCAAGGAATAGATGTTTCTGCATCTATTGGCGGTAAATTAGGACGTTTCTTAGTAACTACTATGATTGGATATTCTTATAATAATCCATATTCGAAGGAAGGTTTAGATACAACAGCTTCAAGTTTGTCTACAGTACTTAAATATAGAAATAAACATTCTATAAAAGGAGATATTAATTTTGAGTCAAAACGTATAACATTTGGAGTAAATGCAATATGGAGAAGTGCAATGGAAAATGTAGATAGATTGTTTTGTGATGAGCGAGATCCGACAACAGTTGACCAATCAATATATGCTTTTTACCAATTATTTAGTGGGATGATATTACCTGGCTATTGGGACTATAGAATGGAAAATGCAAATAGACAGTATTTTAATTTTGATGCAAGGTTTGGGTTTAAGTTTAGCGAACAATTAAGAGCATCATTTATCGTAAAGAATGTATTTAATAGAGAGTTTGTAGGTCGTCCGGGTGATATGTATGCACCAAGGAGATTTGAAATAGTTTTAAGTGCAAAATTTTAAATGTTTAACCAAAATTAATTAATATGAAAAAAATTACAATTATTTTTATTACAGCTGCATTATTATTTGCTTTGGAATCTAATGCACAAATTTGTAATCCTCCATGTACGCCTGACGTATTATGTATTGAGGTTGAAAATCCTGGAGAAATTTGTCCACTAGTTTTACCTACGGCTACTGTTAATGAATATTATGATGAAACAGTAACGGTTGTTCCTCCTGCAGAATATGAAGGATTGCCTGTTATTCATTCAATTAAAATTGATGACGTTCAAGGTCTACCAGCAGGAATGACATGGTGTAAGAGTGATGACATCTTTTTGGTAACTGATCCTTATACAAGGTACTGCTGTCAACTTACTGGGATACCTGAGACTATTGGAGAGTATCAACTTACATTATACATCACTCCATATATTGATGTTTTTGGCATTCCTGTTGGGCAAAGTCAAATGACAGATGATACATCTTTGATGATTATTGTTTTACCTGCTGCTCCTGAAGCAGATTTTCAAGCAAATGTAACAACTACAACAACTGGAGCAGATGTTGTGTTTACTGATGGAAGTTCAAACGATCCAACAGCTTGGGCATGGGTATTTGAAGGAGGCTCTCCTCTAACAAGTGATCTTCAGAACCAAACAGTTACATATGCAACTGAAGGAGTTTATGATGTAACATTAATTGTTTCTAACGTAGGAGGTTCAGATGAATTAACCATGACAGATTATATTACAATTGATAATGGTACGGGTGTTCTTGAAAGTATTTATCAAAAAGTTAAAGTTTATCCAAACCCTGCTACACATCAAATTACTGTAGAAGCAGAAGGCTTAAAATCTGTTTCAATAATTGATATGCTTGGTCAAGTTGTCTATATAAATGAAACTAGTAATGAAAAAGAGGTGATAGATATTAGCAATTTAGGTAAAGCAAGCTACTTTGTTAAAATAATTACTAACGAAGGAGAGATAACAAAAAGTATTACAATAAAATAGCGAATTTTATATTGTGATTTATGATAAAAGGAGGTTAATTACCTCCTTTTCTTTTTATTAATTCTGCTATTGGTTCAATTCCGAGATGAGTGCCTTGTTCAATTGCTTTAAGGACAGCACCGCCGCCTGTAAAAATGTAGTACTTAGGACTATCTAAAGCCATAATGTACAAACCTGGTAATAATCGTTTTAATTCCTGCATTGTGTCACCACCTCCATATAGCTTAACAGCTTCGATATTTTCATCAATTAATGTGTCCAAAGATATTGTGCCATCGTTAAAATAAGGTGTAAATCCCATTACTGCGTTTACAAAAACAGACTTAGCATCATGAAAAACATCTTTGACGTGAGTGTCTTCAAATGATTCAGGGGCAACATCTAGTATGTAGTTTAAAGAATCTCCTTTTTGCAAATCTCGAATATCATGGATCCGGTACTTACCGGATTCTTTAGGTCCTAAAATATCTGATTCTACAATAAATGGCAATTCAACTATTTTGTTAGGATATTTTTTTGAAAATTCGACAAATTCTCCAGCTAGTTCTATATCTCTGTCACTTACACCTTTTATTGAAATTCCGTATTTTGCACATAAATATGCATTATACATTACTCCACCTAGGATTAAGTTGTCCGCTTTTTTTAAAAGAGCATATAAAGGTTTAATCTTTGTGTCAAATTTACTTCCAGCAACAACAGCAAGGAAAGGCTTATCTGCATTATATAATCTTTCTAAATTTTTAATTTCCTTTTGCATTAAAAATCCAGCATAAGAAGGTAAGTACTTATTTATTCCAACCGTCGAAGCATGTGGTTGCCAACTTCCAAACGCATCATTTACATATATATCTGCTAGTCCGGCAAGTTGATTTGCAAACCTGTCCATTTCTTCTTCGCCAGCCTCTTCTCCTTTAAACCATCTAGTGTTTGGAAGATATATTGCATCAATTTCGCTACTTTTTAAACGTTTAATAGAGTGATTTATATTAGTCTCGATGCTCAGATATCCTTTGTCTTCATGAGAATAAAACTCCGGTACTTCAATATTAATGTGAAGTTTATTACTTAAATAATTTACAATTGGCATTACTGAAGTTTTGTCATCAATTGTGATTGAACCAGTTTTCTTGTCTTTGGGACGACCAACATGTGTCATTAAAATAATTTTACCACCTTTGGCCAATATGTGAAAAAGAGTACCTATTGTTGCATCAATTCTATATGGATCATGGATTAATCCAGATTTAACTACGTTGTGATCAACTCTTACTAAAACGATCTTTCCGTTTAAATCTGCATCCTGGATTAGAGGTAACTTGGTTTTCATAAAAAAATATTTTGAACAAAATTAATAAAAAAACACCATAATTTGCTCTTTTAACAAAATTATGGTGTCTTTATTTGATTACTTAAAGGGGGCTATCTTAATAGAGTAACTTGTCCGGTTTCATAATGTTCATTACCATACAAATCAATGAAAGTTAATATCCATATATATACACCTTCAGGACACTCTTCTTGTTGATAACGACCGTCCCATTCTTCTTCATAATCTTCAGATAAGAAAACAGTCTCTCCCCATCTGTTATATACGAGAAGGGAATAAGTTTCAGAATCGACGCCATCAACGATTACTTTAAATGTTTCGTTTAAATCGTCGTGGTTGGGAGTAAATGCTGATGGAGCATAAACTGCAAGTTCATTTGAAACGAATATGTCAACACCAGTTGAATCTGTACATCCATAAAGTGATGTTGTGAACATTGTTACGTGAAAGTTTCCTGGTAAGGAATATACATGACTTGGGTTTGCAGCATCACTTTCAATTCCATCACCAAAATTCCAATTATAGAAGAATCCACCATCAGTATAATTTGTGAAGTACACAATTGGTGTAGCCATAGTAATATTAGTAGAATTTGCTCTAAACTCAGCAATAGGCAATGGGAAAACAGTTATAGCAATTGCTGTATCAATACTGCAGCCCTCTGTAGAAACTATTTCAAGGCCAACATGATAAGTTCTTGAATTGTAAAAAGTATGAACTGGATATTTATTGAAAGAAAGATTTTCAAAATCTCCATCATCAAAATTCCAGATGTATCTTTGTCCAATATCTGGACTATTCTCGTTGAATTGAACTGTTAATGGAGTACATCCGTTTGTTTTATCTGCAGTTATGTCTACAAGAGGTAAAGGATAGGTATAAATAGGATACTCTATTTTTATGCTGTCGAATGCACATGCATCATAGACTAAGAATTCAAATACAGTATCATTTGTAACATTTACAAGAACCGGAATGGTGAATAGAGAATCGTTTACATAAACTTCAGTTCCGTCTAATCCGCCTCCTTCAATGGTTATGCCAAATTCGACATCAGTTCCTGGACATACTGTATCTGCAGAAGCAAAAGTTTTCATTGTTAATGAGTCGTGAACAGTTACCGTTATTTCTATTTCTTCGCTCACGCAAGCCATTGCATCAACAATAACAGCGTTGTATGTAGATGTTTCTAAAGGATTAACGAGAGTTGTCATACCATTATCTCCATTGCTCCAAACAATAGTATAAGGAGGAACGTTTCCTGTGATAATCCCGATACCAATTTCAGTAGATTGACCATAACATATTGTAGGATTATCCATTGCTTGAATAAAGAATGGGTCAGGTTCAGTGAGATCAATGCTCATAGAATAGTGACAATAGTTCTGGTCTGTTACAGTAACAGTGTATGTTCCGGCTTCAACGTCAATAAGATCTTCCTGCCAGCTACCATTATTCCACTCATAGTGGTATGGAGCAATACCTCCTGTTACTTGAATGTAAACATTTCCATTATTTCCACCGTTACATGTAATATTATTACCTGTAATGCTACCATTCATTGGTGCATCTGCCTGGAAAATTTGTACTGTGTCACCAGCAAGGCATCCGTGGTCATCATTTATTGTAACACTGTAAATGCCAGGGATTAAATCGTAGATGTCTTCTGAAATCTCACCATTGCTCCAAGTGAAGTAATAAGGAGGTGTTCCTCCGAAAACATTCAAGTCGGCAATTCCGTTTCCTTCTCCAAAACATCTAACATGAGTTGGAGTAATGTCTCCATGTAATGGCAAATCAGGTTGTTCAATCTGAACCATAGTATAGTTTACGCAGCCATGTGCATCTGTGACAGTGACGATGTAAATACCTGCAAAAATGTCAAATAAGTCTTGAGAATTTGAGTTGTTACTCCATTCATACTGATATGGTGGGGTACCTCCGATTACGACAAGATCAACTGATCCTGTGTTGTCGCCATAACATAAAACTTCTTGTGTGTATGTTAAAAGTTCTAATGGATCTGGTTGTGTAACTTCAAATTCGTATTCAAATAAACATTCATGGGAATCAATTACAGTTCCACTATAAAGCCCTGCAGGAATGTTTAGCAGGTCTTGTGTTAATTGTCCATTTGACCAAATGTAGTAATATGGTGGAGTTCCACCAGCTATTTCGATGTCTATATAGCCATCACTTAATCCGTAACAAGAAATGTGTCCAATATCATTGAAAGGCATTGATAAAGGAGCGTCTGGTTCGTCCACAAAAACAGAGTCTTCGTGTTCACAACCAACAGCATCAGTTATTATCAGAATATGCATTCCAGCATATACGTCAGTTGGGTTAGCATCTGTGCTTCCACTAGGTTGCCAGTCATAAGTATATGGAGGGACTCCTCCTGAAACATAAGAATAGAGATTTCCTGTTGGTTCACCTGCACACAATACATCATCTGCATATAGGTTTGACAAAAGCGGCGGATTTTCATCAGCAATATTCATTTCTCCAAATACTTGACAACCATAAGTGTCGGTTAGTGTCACAAAATAGTATCCAGCAGGGACGATGATTTCGTCTGTTGGACCTGCATGAGTATTAATAGATCCCCATGAATATTCCCATGTAAAATCGGGGGAACTATTAATTGCAGTTACTGAAATAATTCCACTAGTGTCTCCAAAACATAAAACATCTAGGCCTGTAATTTCTATATCAAGTTCTGGTAATGGGTACAGCCAAGTACCGTCAAAAACTGTATCTTGAACAAACCCTTGAAGGTCCCATTCTTGATCATACCATGTTAGTGGAATGTAACCCAACGGAAACGTTTCTGAAATTAACGGCTCGCAATTGGTTGGGAAGCAGAATTCAATATCTTTTGATTGGGAATCACCCCCACCTTTGCTATTATCTGTTTCGTACCCTTCTGGCATATATTCCGAGAGCGATATCGGGGGCGCCGGAATTGCAGGAGCACAAGCAGATATGATTTGTGTCATTCCAAGATCGGCATTATCCACATAGATATCAGGAAGACAAAATTGCGGCATTTCTGTTATTGGAAAAATATCAATAGGAATTGAGACTGAAAAGAAAATTGCCTCAAGAATAAAGTCAAAAGCAATTGAGTCCCATGTATGATTTGAGAATCCAGAAGTTATATTGTAAGTAACGCTCATTACTTCCATTGAATCCCATTCATAACAAGGATATGTAATGTTAAGATCATTATTTACTGCAAAAGTTATTGTATCTGAGATTCCTTCTGCAATTAGAGCATCTCCATTTGCTGGATCAGTTTCGGAATAAGGGAGATCTGTCTCAAAAGCTAATGTAGCTAAAATCGTAGGACAGAAAGCAAAATCTTGTGTCATGTAACTCGACATGTGTAAATCCATATGTAAAATAAAGTATTCTATAACTGCATTTACACCAGCAATAATTTCATATTCAATTGTACCTCCTTCAAGAAAGTCAATTGCCTCTGCAATTGCAGGACCTTCGGGTGGGGGAATAAATCCTGCAATAAACCCGAGGAAGTCCATAATATTTAAATTGAACCATAACCATTCGTCAGTACCATGAGCGTACAAACATTGTGTGGCTGGGTCGTATGAATCAGTTGTAATGACATAAGGGATGTCTATTTCTCCAGTTAATCCAATTCCAAACCAGTCAGGAATTACAATTGGTAATAAATCGTCTTCGCAAATATTTGGCAATCCGGTTACAGGGTCTAAGCAAGGATATGCAACGTCACCAGTTATACCATTCAAATAAAATATTGCGATAGAATCATGAGGTAGTGGATCGGTAGAATATGGGTCAAGAGGAATACTGATTGTTGGGATAATTGGAATTGTTTCGCAACTCATCATACAAACAATAATGTCAAAGTTTAATCCAAATCCATATTCAAGATCGAGGGCAATAATTCCGGCTGTTGGGAAATGAGTTTCTAGAGCCCAACCATCAAGCACTTCGTATGATGAATGAATAGGGACAGTTTCGCCGTGATCAAAGGTGTAGTCATCAGGGAAGTCGAGAGTGATTTCAACCGGGTAATCAACATCAACAGAACCTAATGTGAAACCATGCATGCTAAATGTAGATCTTAAGAAAATCCAAACGCCCATTTCAATTCCAACGCCCCATTGGGTTCCCAGAATGTCTTCAATCCATCCTTCAGAGAATCCTTCATCAACCTGAATATTAAAGAGGTCGTAATCAAAATCGAGACTAAAAGCATCACCAGCTCCCCACATGTCTTGATCATGAGTGCTGTATGGTATTTCATGCACTAAAATGTTTTGAGAGAATATTTCCGGTATTCCCAAAACGGCAAGAAATAAAGATATTGTAAGTAACTTTTTTATCATAATTATTTGCTGTGTTGTGCGGTTAATAAACTTTCTACTAAAATATCATGTAAAAGATTCTTTGCTGATTTTGGATAATTTGCATTTATCCAAATAGTGTTATTATAATCACCTGCAAATAGCATTAATCTTTCATAATCATAGCCTTTTACTTTAAATTCAACTAAATATAAGACTCCTCCCATTCCGTTTGACATTGTAACTTGTTCTTCAGAAATGAGGGTTACATTTTGACTTTCAAAATGTTCTGGCGTCATAGCCTGTTGAATCATCACGTAAGAAGTGCCTGTTATTTCCTGTACCTGAACAGTAGTTGAAGATCCTGGATGAATAAGACCCGGGATTGCTTCACTAACCAGAAAGTGTTCTGGGGGAGCCATCATAACATTTGTCTCTGGCATTCGGACAAGTTCGCCCTGAGTATAATCTGTGGTAAGACCCGAAGGCATTACATCAAGTTGTCCATAACCTATTAATGCATATAGCAAAAAAGTTAAAGAAATTAAATATTTCATTTATTGTCCTCCTCTAATATAAAATAGCTCAAATAAGAATTGTAAATATACAATATATTTTAGTATTAATTCAAATAATTGACGAAAACATATCGTTTTGGTTGTCTGATTTATTAAATAAATGTATTTTTACACAGAAATTTTAAAAAATAGAAGATGAAAAGAAGAGCAATTATTATTTCGATGGTTAGTGTGTCAATATTTGTCATGTTATTTTCATGTAATTCTGGAGGTAAAAATAAAAACAATCAAACAGATACAGACAGCGTCAAGAATGGTAAAAAAATCAATTATCCTAAAGATACAACTTTAGATCAGATTGCAGCACTTTTAGGTGGTGATCAAGCTGATGCATTTGCCGAAGTGTTTACTGATAATATGTCTTTTTGGAATGAGTATAAAACGTCAATTGATACGCCTTGGACAAGAATTACTGATGATCGATTGTTAAAAATGGATAAATGGTCGGAAGAAGAAGTGAGCACAAAGATAAATGATACAATATTGCTTTTTTATCCGTTTTCAGGACCAGACTTCCTAAATGCATATCATTTATTCCCTAATGCTAATGAGTATATACTTGTAGCGATGGAAAAACTAGGAACTATTCCAGATTTATATGACCTTGATGAGGAAAATCTTAAAGGTTATTTGGATGCCGTTAATTTTGCTCTTAGAGACATCTATAAAAGGAGCTATTTCATTACCGGTAATATGGATCAAGACTTGCGTAAGCATAAAGTTGACGGAGTTTTGCCTTTATTGTACGTTTTCCTTCACAGAACAGGTCATGAGATATATGATTTTGGTTACTACCGTCTCGAAAATGATGGTGTAAGTTTTACCGAAATCGAGGAGCCAACCAATTCTTTGGATGTAACTGAATGTATTAAGTTTAAAGTACTGAAAGAGGGTGATGATAAGTTAAAAAATGTCACCTATTTTTATGCAAATATTTCAGATGACGGGTTTGCACAAAACCCTGTCTTTTATCAATACCTACAGGGCTTGAGAACTAATAATGCATTTATTAAATCTGCTTCATATTTAAGTCATTATGAAACTTTTTCAGGGATACGAAATACGGTTCTTGAAATTGCTGATGCTGTTTTGGAAGATGATACAGGAATTCCTTATAGATATTTTCTTGATGATTTTGATCATTTTCTTTATGGGGTATATGAAAAACCTATAGCCGATTTTAAATCAACATATTTATTTCAGAAAGACCTTAATGAAGCCTATGAATCTGAAGATGTAAAATCTCTTGACTTTTCACTTGGATATCACTGGCGAAGTGGAAATCAAAATTGGATGCTTTACGTACGCAAAAGTGTTGAGGAAGTTGTTGAAGAAGTTGAAGCCGAATAGTTTATATTGATATAAGAAGGCTGCTTTAGGCAGCCTTTTTTATTGAAATAAACTGCTAATAATATTATCAGAAACAAATAGACCTTTTTTTGTAAGTCTTAAATGATTGTCTTCGAATTTGAAAAGATGAGTGTCGATTGTTTTTATTTTTGCAATAAGATAGTTCACTGAATTTTTTCCATGTTTTTTTTC